>JADMKH010000133.1 GCA_018780025.1 Thiobacillus sp. | reverse complement strand
TCGCCCGCACCCTCGACATCAGCCACGACACCGTCAAGCTGCACGTGCGGCATATTCTGGCCAAGCTGAATCTGTCGTCGCGGGTGGAAGCGGCGGTGTTTGCGGTGGAAAACCGGGTGGCGCCGGGTGGTCGGGGGGAGGGGCGTTAGCCCTATATTTGATTTTTTCTACGCGTCGCGGCTTGGGTAGGCGTAGAATTTTTGCATGAAAGTTTCTGAGTTACTGCGCTTACTAGAAAAGGATGGTTGGTTTATGGCGCGCCAGCGCGGCAGTCATCGCCAATTCCATCATTCAACGAAATCAGGAACGGTTACGGTTGCCGGAAAACCCAGTGTGGATGTGCCGCCCGGAACATTAAACAGCGTCTTAAAGCAGGCAGGCTTGAAGGAGTGAATATGCGCTACATGGTGGTGATTGAAAAAGGAACGACAAGCTACGGGGCATTCGTGCCAGACCTTCCTGGGTGTATTGCCGTTGGTGAAACCGAAGCTGAAGCTTTAGCGCTTATTCAGGAAGCAATCCAATTTCACATGGAAGATTTACAACTCGGGGGAAAACCCATACCCCAGCCTGTCTCAAAAAGCGCTTTTGTCGAAATTGGTTTGGCTGCCTGACATTGTGATATTGCAAGACCTGAACATCCCGCTAGAATTTTCAAGCATTTTTTGCTCGAATTTCGTATTCCCGTTCATGTTTGACTAGAGCCCAGATCACGCGAATCATCTGACGACCCAGGGCGCGAATCGCCTGGTTATGTTTCTTACCTTCGGCGCGTTTCTTGTCGTAATAAGAACGCGATGCGGGCACATGGGGAAGATGGCGCGCAATCGCCACCATCATCGCGGCCTTTGCCCGTGTGTTCACTTGCCGTGGCGTTCGCGCCCCGGTTTTCTTGCCCGAACTGTTGTCGAGCGCAGCCATGCCGGTATAGAGCGCCAGGCCCGCTTCCGATTCAAAGCGATCCAGTGTGCCGATCTGAACATCAGCAAACATCAGCACAGCAAACATCAAAACATCAGGGTCAGGTCTAGAAATTATGCCAATGCTTACCCGCCTCGCCTGACGATACAAACCTCAGGGCCAGACACGATTATTTGTCTCGATGGTTGACGGGCTGATTTAAAGTAGCTACATTAAATCCATGCACATTGAGTTCGATCCGGCCAAGGATTTAGCAAACCAGGACAAGCATGGTGTCTCGCTGGCGTTGGCGGGCGAACTCGATTGGGAAGCCGCACTGGTATGGGTGGATGAACGGATCGAATATGGCGAAGCGCGCATGATTGCGCTCGCGCCGGAAACCGGCATCCTCTACTACGTGGCCTTTGTTGATCGCAGCCGGGCAAGACGCATCATCAGCCTGCGCCGCGACTATCGTCGTGAGGTGAAACATTATGTCGAAAACTACTAAACGTCCTGCCGTGGCAATGCCCTCAGCGGAAGAAGACAAAACGATTACGGCGGCAGCCCGGAGCGATCCGGATGCCCAGCCGCTCACACCGAAGCAGTTGAAAGAAATGGTGCCCTTACGCACGCTGCGCGGCCGTCCCAAGTCGGGCAACAAAAAATTGCTGATCTCGGTTCGTTACAGCCCCGAGGTGGTGGCGTATTTCAAATCCACGGGCGAAGGTTGGCAGTCGCGCATGAACGAAGCCTTGCGCGAGTATGTTGAGCAGCATCGCGCAGCGTAGTCATCCCCCTGTCAGCGCAGGTGATCCGGCATTTCGAGCGGGGTGCGGTGCGCCTGTTCGCTGTGCAGTTCGGGCTGATACCAGCCGAGTTTTTCGCGCAGCTTGACGACGTTGCCGACGATGATGAGGGTGGGGGCTTTAAGCCCGGCCGCTTCCGCCAGCACCGGCAAAGTATTGAGATCGCCGGTGATGACGCGCTGGGTCGGCAAGGTTCCGTGCTGGATGATTGCGGCCGGCGTTTCGGCAGTCAGACCATGCTTGATCAGCGCCTCGCATAGCATCGGCAAGCCTTTCAATCCCATGTAGATGACGATGGTCTGGTCTTGCCGCGCAATGCCTTCCCAGTTGAGGTTGAAGGTGTTGTCCTTCAAATGCCCAGTAACGAAGGTGACCGATTGCGCATAGTCGCGATGGGTCAGCGGGATGCCTGCATAAGATGACACACCGGCCGCAGCGGTGATGCCGGGCACCACCTGAAACGACACGCCGTGCTCGACCAGGGTTTCGATCTCTTCGCCACCGCGGCCGAAGATGAAGGGGTCGCCGCCTTTCAGGCGCAGCGTGCGCTTGCCCTCCTTGGCTAGACGCACCAGCATGAGGTTGATTTCCTCCTGCGGGACGGCGTGGTCGTCGCGCTCCTTGCCGACGTAGACGCGCTCGGCGTCGCGCCGGCACATGTCGAGGATCGGCTGCGAAACCAGACGATCATAGACAATCACATCGGCCTGCTGCATCAGGCGCAGGGCGCGGAAAGTCAGCAGATCGGGATTGCCCGGACCTGCTCCCACCAGGTACACCTCGCCACGCGTAATCGCATTGGCGGCGCTGTCCTTGATCATCGCGTCGAGTTCGGCTTCGGCTTCGACATCGCGTCCGGAAAACACCATCTCGGCCACCGGCGAAAGAAACACTTTTTCCCAGAAGGCACGACGCTGTTCCGGTTTTATTGCCTCACGCACCCGCGTCTTGTAACGCGAAGCGAGCGCGCTCAAACGGCCATACGCGGCTGGAATCAGGGTTTCCAGCCGGGCGCGCAACATGCGCGCCAGCACCGGGGATTCGCCCCCGCTGGAAACCGCTACCATGATCGGAGAGCGATCGATAATCGAAGGCAGGATGAAGCTGCACAACGCCGGTTTGTCTGCCACATTCACCGGAATGTGGCGCGCGCGCGCCGCGTCCGCAACCCGCCTGGCTACCGCCACATCGTCCTCGACCACAACGACGGCGTCCTTGCCGTCGAGCAGCCCGTCGCTGAAAGCATCGGCCACGCGAGTCAGATGATCGGCGTGTGGCAAACGCTTAAAGCAATCATGCAACGCAGACGCGGCCACTTCGACTCGCGCACCGGCACGCAGCAGCAGCTCAGCCTTGCGGGCTGCGGTTTCCGACCCGCCTACCAACAGGCAGGTGCGGTCACGCAGGTCGAGGAAAATAGGCAAGTAGTCCATGGAATTTACTCAGCGGCGGTTTCAGGTCCGGCACCCGATTCCGGGCCCGCATCGGACGCAGACTCGGTATCGGCTTCGTCTTCAACAGAAAACGGCGGGATAAAAATAAAGCGCAGGTCGCCGGGGCTCATTTCGACAAAGTCCAGTGTGACGCCTTGCAGGTAAGGCGTGCTGGAAGAGGCGATCAGTATCTCGACTTTGTTGCAGATCAGTTGCTCGTCAGCCTCGCGCTCGTGATCGAATCCCATCGCGTAGTTCACACTGCCATCGTCCTCCTGATAGGCGGCGACGCGCAATACCATGCCGAAAACATCCGGGTTATTGGCAACAGCGCGAATTTGCTCGGCAGCTGCATCGGTAATTTTGATCATGCGTTTATCCTCATAGTTTAAGCGGCTGCACGCGCCTTGTGCGCGCGCACCTGGTTCAAAAAGGGCGCGATCCACCCCTGTACGCCAGTGCCACGACGGTGCACGTAAGCAGCCAGCAGGTTGTGTAGTTGATAGCCGTCATGCTGGCCATCGATACCATGGCCGCGTTTGACCTGATAGGCGTATATGGAGTCGGCCGGCAGATTTTCCAGACTGGAATAATGAAATTCATGCGCGGGGATGAGGTTCGCTTCCTGCCAGCGGTCATCGCCGGTAGGCTGCAGGTTTGCATAGCCGCGGCCTACCGGCCGATCGTGCATGCGGGTGTCGCCAGGCACCACGCCGACCATTTCACAGGTCTTGCCCTGCCAAGCGAGGCTGCGCGACAAATACATCAACCCGCCACATTCCGCATAGGCAGGCAGCCCGGCCTCGATGGCACCGCGGATACTTTGGCGCAATGGCAGATTGGCTTCGAGTGCTTCCATGAACACTTCCGGAAATCCACCACCGATGATCAGTCCATCCAGCTGAGGCAAGGCAGGCGCGTGCAGTGTGTCAAGTTCAACCAGCTCAACGTTGGCTGCGCGTAGCGAGTCGAGATCCTCGCTGTAGTAAAAACCAAAAGCCTGATCATGGGCAATTCCAATGCGGAGAGTCTCCCCGGTGGCAACGGCTTGTGATGGCACTGCCACCGCACAATCTGGCGCACTGTCCGCAATCGCAAGCAAGCGGTCGAGATCGACCTGCGCTGCGATGCGCTCGCCGACGTGCTGTATGCGTATCAAGGCAGCTTGCTGCTCGTTGGCGGGCACCAGACCCATATGCCGCTCGGCAATCTGCAAGCCCGGATCATGTTGCACGGCGCCAATCACGTCGACATCGGTGTAATGCTCAATCACGGCGCGCAATTTCGATTCGTGTCGACTGCCCCCGAGATTATTGAGGATCACGCCGGCGATTCGAATCTCCGGATCAAACGCCTGATAGCCCAGAATCAACGGCGCCACCCCGCGCGTCATGCCGCGCGCATCGATCACCAGCACAACCGGCGCGCCCAGCAACTTGGCCATGGCCGCGTTGCTATTGCTGCCATCCAGATCCAGCCCGTCATACAGGCCCTTGTTGCCTTCGATCAGGCTGATCCGTGCATCGGCTGCGGCACGCGCAAACTGCTGCTCGATTTCGCCGCGCTGCATCATGTGAAAATCGAGGTTGTAGCAGGGTCGCTGGGCGGCCATCCCGATCCACAACGGATCGATGTAATCAGGGCCTTTCTTGAAGCCCTGCACCACATGGCCACGTGCATGCAGGGCTGCGCACAAGCCGAGCGTCAAAGTGGTTTTGCCTGAGGACTTGTGCGCCGCAGAAATAAAGACGCGGGGCCGATGAGCCCCGCGTTCAGTTGGTTGGGTATCGAGCTGGTTCATGCCGGACCATCCTCTGCCCGGTTGATCCGGGCAGAATCAAGGCTCAATGTTCCAGTTTGGCGACGGTTTCGTCGTCCAGGCTGGCGGGCAACAGGCGCAGCACCTTCACTGCGAAGGTGGTGACCAGCAGCGCAATCGCAACTCCGCCCAGGCCGAGGAAGATTTCGGGCACGCTGGGGACATAGCTGTGCACTTCGCCATCGAAGAAGCTGCTCTTTTCATTCAGGCCGGGAAACATGTCGAGCGGGAAGGCCTGCGCGCCAATAATGGTGACGTACATCTGGGCCAGACCACCGAGGATAACAAAAGCACACGCAACCATGATCCAGCTGCGCTGCTTGCCCAGGCGGCTCAGCAGGATCGCCAGTGGCGCCACGCAACCCAGGGCGATATGTCCGATCCAGAACAGGCTGGTAAAGATGCCGCCGTCTCGCAGGATGAAAGCTTCAACCGCGTGATATTTGGCAAAATACAAGTTGGTCAGGTGCTGCACGACCACGAAATACAGCACCGCAGCGACAAACACCACGAGCAGGCTCTTCAGCCGCATCATCACGGCATCACCCAGGGTACGCCCGGTCCAGGCATAGGCGGCAGCAAGCACCATCAGGTAAATCGCCAGACCGTAGGCAAACGACATGATGATGAACATGGGCGCCAGCATGGCGGTGCCATACAGTTCACGCGCAATCAGGAAGCCGAACAGCGAACCGGTACCGGTTGTCAGAATCAGGCGCCAGATGAAGGCCGCTGTGCCCGCTGCCTTGGAGTAGGTCTTGACGCTACGATCCAGCATGGTCCACAGGTAGATGCCCACCAGACCGAAGAAACCGGAATAGAGGAACACGTTCCAGGTAAACATCGACTTGAAGTTGAAGTGCGTCATCGCCACGATCAGGCGGTCGGAACGGCCGAGGTCGAGCACCAGCACCAGCAGGCCGCCCAGCATCAGCGCCAGCGACAGAATCGCCGACAACGGCGCCAGCGGCTTGTACATCGGCTTGTTGAACACCGATGCGATGGACGCCACGTTCAGCGCGCCCGAAGCCGCCACGATCAGAAACACCGCAAACACGTGCGGCAGGCCCCAGACGATCTGGTTGTCCATGCCGGTCACGACGTGGCCATAGTGGTGCATGGTGTTCCAGGCGAGCGCGCCAAACAGCACGAACAGGCCAAGGGCGCCAAACAGCATCCAGTATTTGGGGCTGCTGCCCTCTACTTCGCGGAAAGTAATGCTTGCCATGTTGATTTAGATTCCGTGATAGCGAACGCCAAGATTGAGATTCAGATCGGCACGCACCTGCTTGGTCGGCAGTTCGCGCAGTTTCTTCGAAATCTCGCTCTCGGGATCATTCATGTCGCCAAAAATCAGCGCGTTATGGCCCGATGCGGTACAGGCCTCGACACAGGCTGTGGTGCCGTCGCCGCGGTCGATCTTTTGCACGCAGAAGGTGCACGATTCAACGCAGCCGATGCCGCGCGGCACGTCCGGTTTCTGGGTGTCGTTGAGCGACTCATGCACCAGCGAGCGTGCCTTGTACGGGCAGGCCATCATGCAATAGCGGCAGCCGATACAGGTGTGACGGTTGACCAGCACCAGACCGTCGGCACGCTTGAACGAGGCGCCCGTCGGGCACACGTCAACGCAAGGCGGTTCGGCACAATGCTGGCACATCATTGGCAGATTGGTTTCCATCTGCGTCAGCGGATCCTGCAATTCCAGCTTGCGGATCCATTGCGGTGCCTGCTTCGGATGCGCACTTTCGGCAACCGGCGTCAAACCATTCTCCGTATTGCAAGCCGTTACGCAGTCGTCGCAGCCGGTCGCGCACTTGGTTGCATCAACCAGCATGCCCCAGCGGACTGCGCTGCTGGCAGCCTGGTCTTCTGCACGCCCATGTGCAACTTCGTACAGCATCACGCCCGGCACAATGGCCAGGCCTGCAGCGGTAGCCGTTGCGGCGCCAATAAAACGACGGCGCTCGGGCGATGCTGCTGCGTTTTCAGCGTTCTGATTGAGTTCGCTCATTGTGCAACTCCAGCCATTTCTTCTGCGCTTACCGTTGTTTTGGTGTTGGCAGCCAGCTTGTGCTTCAAGTGCGCAGTTTCGGCGTTGAGCGGATGCATCGCAATCGAGCCTTTGGGCTTGGTGGAATGGCATTCGAAACAATCGATTTTGACTGAGGTATAGCTATGACAACTGATACAGAAGTCATCCTTGGCTGCTGCAACACTGCCTGTTTTTTCGCTGGCGTGGCAATTGATACATTCCTTGAGGCTGTACTTCTTGGTGCGAATACCTTCGATCACCGCCTTGTCACGATGCCCGTCCAGAACGACCATGTGATTACGCCGCATGTACTCGGTAGGTTCCACACACTGCTCACCCTTGACGGCTTTGCTTATAACCGGTTGAGGTGCACCTTTCGCCTTGGGCTGCGTATCCGACCCCGCCCAGGCCAGGGCCGCAGTCGTCAACACGACCGCGCCCAACGCCAGGAAATGTTTCAAATTGACAGCCACGATTAGTCACCCATGCCCATTTTGATATAGCCGGTTGGGCAGACATCAGCGCAAATGTGACAGCCGATGCACTTGCTGTAGTCGGTATCAACGTAGCGACCGACAGTAGGGTTGTCCTTCTTCTTGACCTTGAATACAGCGACCTGTGGGCAGTAAACCACACAGTTGTCGCACTCAAAGCATTGTCCGCACGACATGCAGCGCTTGGCTTCATCAACAACAGCCTTGTCCGACAGTGCATGCAAACGCTCTTCGAAATTGCCCAGTGCGCCCGCTTTGTCGAGCACGGTTACGTCGCGGATATTGCGATTCACCGCAGGGAAATGCCCGAGGAACAATTCGGTATGCGATGTAACATGACGCGACGAAGCATCTTCGAAGTTGTGCAGACCGATCTTGCTGGAGTCCGAGCCATGAACCGAGCCATGTACCTCTTCAACTTCATGGCCGGTTTCCAGCCACTTGCGAATCTGGTCAAAGTGATGCACGTCAACCTTGGGACGCTTGCTGAGATCCTTTTTACCGCTCAGAAAGTCATGGATACCCTCAACAGCGATCGAGGCATGGCCGATAGCCGTAGTCAGCAGGTGCGGACGAATCACGTCGCCGCCGATAAATACCTTCTCACTACCGGGAAAGCGATAGTTCTTGTCGGCTTTCATCAAACCATTATTGTTGTTGAACTGCTCCAGGCCGGTAAAGTCCACGCCTTGACCAATCGCCGAGACAATCAGATCGGCAGGCAGGTCGCGTTCGGTACCTTCTACAAGCTTGGTTTCTTTGCCTTCCATCACGAAATCAGAAACCCGCAAAGCGGTAGCGCGTCCACGCTCGTCCAGGATAACGGCGACGGGGGTTACGCCACCCAGAATTTCGATCCCTTCCTGCTGGGCGTGTTCAATTTCATGCTTGCTTGCGTTCATCTTGTCGATGGTGGCGCGGGAAACCAGCACCACTTCTGCACCTTCGCGCGCAGACACCGAGGCAACGTCATGAGCCATGTGGCCAGAAATCACATTCTCCGCACTCGGACGCTCATCAACGGTACCCGACTTGGTCACGTTACCCAGACGACGCGCGACGGTTACCACGTCAATCGAGGTATCGCCGCCGCCGATGACGACAACGCGATTGCCGACGTGCTGCAGACGACCTTCGTTAAAAGCACGCAGGAACGCAACAGCTGTTACGCAATTGGGCGCTTCGGCACCGGGCACCGGCAAGGGACGGCCTGCCTGTGCGCCCATCGCCATGAACACGGCATCATATTCCTTGTCAATTTCTTCGTAGCTCACATCGGAGCCAACGCGCGTCTTGAGGCGCGTTTCTACGCCCATGTCGATAATGCGGCCGATTTCCGAGTCAAGCATTTCACGCGGCGTGCGGAAGCCGGGAATGCCGTAGCGCATCATGCCGCCCAGCTCTTCGTGCTCGTCGAAAATCGTTACGCCGTGGCCACGCAAACGCAGTTGGTAAGCAGCAGCGAGGCCAGCAGGACCGGCGCCGATGATGGCTACCTTTTTGCCAGTCGACGCGCCAGCCGGCGTGAATTTCATGCTGTTTTCAATGCCCCAGTCGCCGATAAAGTGCTCGACCGAGTTAATACCCACGTGGTCTTCAACCATGTTGCGGTTACAGCCAGACTCGCAAGGCGCAGGGCAGACACGACCCATCACCGCGGGAAAGGGGTTTGCCGAAGTGACGCGCTCGAATGCGTATTGCTGCCAGGTTACGCCAGCGGGCGGCTTCTCGATGCCGCGCACGATGTTCAGATAGCCGCGAATATCCTCACCTGCCGGGCATGATCCCTGGCAAGGCGGCGTAGCAAGCATGTACTCGGGGCACTTATGCGTCCAGCTGGACTGGAAAATCTTGTCCTGAGAAGAACGGAATTGACCTTCTTTCTCGCCTTCCTTATAACGACGATATGAAACGCCTTCGGTTTTTGCTTGATTCGTCGTGACAGCCATGCTGGTTCTCCTAACGCTTACGTAACTAAAGATAGATAAATCGCAATCAGCCAGCTTATTCAGCTTTGTCCAGCTTGATCGCCTTGCTAACCAATTGATGCACTCCGCCCACCATGCTCATGTCGAAGCCATACTTGGGCAATACCTTGGTGAACTGCGCTTTGCAAATCGCGCAGATCATGGCCATGAAATTGACCTTGTGTTCCTTGACCACATTATTCAGTGCGGTGGCGCGCGGCAGAGCGCCTTTGACGCGCACTTCCAGCAGGTCATCGGTCAGAATACCGCCGCCACCGCCGCAGCAGAACGTGGCTTCGCCTATCGTTCCGTCCGCCATATCGTGGAAATTATTCACCACCGACCTGATCAACTCGCGCGGAATGGCGAACTGGCCACCCGGTTCGGTGCCCATGCGTGAAGCACGCGCCACGTTGCACGAGTCGTGGTAGGTCACGACGAGATCGTCGTTGAGCGACGGATCAACCCTGATCTTGCCCGACTTGATCAGGTCATTCGTCAACTCGCAAATGTGCTGGGGCTGCGGGTAATTCGGATCAAGCTGCTTCTGGAACTCGATCGAGAAGGGGTCATTACCGCCATACCCAAGGCCGGTCAGCGTATTCCAGAAACTGTACGCTACGCGCCAGGCGTGACCACACTCCCCAACCACGATGCGCTTGACGCCTAATTCAATCGCCGAATCGCGAATGCGCATGGCGACCTTGCGCATGGTGTCGTAGTTGCCGTTGAACAGGCCGAAGTTGCCCGCCTCAGAAGCATGGGTGGACAAGGTCCAGCTGATGCCGGCAGCATGAAACACCTTGGCATAGCCGATCAATGACTCGACGTGCGGCTCGGAGAAGAAGTCGGCCGACGGCGTGACCAGCAGCACTTCTGCGCCCTTCACGTCCAGCGGCAACTTGACTGCCACGCCGGTGTCGGCTTCGATATCTTCTTCCAGGCCTTCCAGCGTGTCTTCCAGCGCGGGGCCGGGCAGGCCGAGGTTGTTGCCGATCTTCTGGACCTTGCCCAGAATTTCGTTGGAATATTTCTGACCCATGCCGACATGGTTCAGGATCTCGCGGCCGGCCATGGTGATTTCAGCGGTATCGATGCCATACGGGCAATACACCGAACAACGGCGGCATTCCGAACACTGATGGTAATAGTTGTACCAGTCGCCCAGAATGTCCTGGGTCAGGTCTTTAGCCCCCACCAATTTTGGAAACAACTTGCCCGCAGTGGTGAAATAACGGCGATAGACCTGGCGCATCAAGTCCTGGCGCGCCACCGGCATGTTTTTGGGGTCAGACGTGCCGAGATAATAGTGGCACTTGTCCGTACAGGCGCCGCAGTGGACGCACGCATCCAGGAACACCTTCAATGAACGGTATTTGCCCAGCAAGTCGCCCATTTTGTCGATCGCACGTTCTTTCCAGTCTTCGGGCAGTTCGTGCGGATATCCCATGAAATCCTGAATCGGCTGGGTTGCCGGAAAGGTTTTGACGTGTGCCATCACCCCTTCCCGCAGCTTGGGGATCTCGATTTCGTCTTTGATTTCAGGAACGTCAAATACTGGAGCGGCCACTTGTAAGTCCTTTGTCCGTGCTTATTTATCGCTAACTAAAAGCCAACGAATTACTTTGTCTGGTCTAGCTTGGCGGCCCATGCCGCGATATGGCGACTTTCGCGCGGGTTATCCACCTGGTTGCGCGTAGGACTGAAGAACAGGCCCGGCGCATGCAACAGCTTGCTTATCGGGAAAATCAGCATCAAAAAAGCCACCAGAGCCAGATGAATCAGCAGAATCGGATCGCCAGGAACAGGCTGCACGTCAAAGTACATCAAGCCCATGAAAAACATTTTCAGCGCAACAATGTCGGTATGGACAACAAAGGTCATCAACATGCCAGTCACGCCAATTGCAATCAGCAACACCAGCATCAGATAGTCAGACGGGGTTGATATGTAACGTACCCGATCTACCAGAAAGCGGCGGGCGAGCAGCCCGAGCATGCCGATCACCATCATGAAGCTGGCGTACTTGCCAAACGGCTGAATGATATCGACCCAGAACCAGACGGGCTCGGTGAAATAGCGAAGATGACGCAGCAGCACCAGCAGCAACCCGAAGTGGAACAGCCAGCCAAAAACCCAGATCCATTTGTTGGCCTTGAACAGCGATTCAAATACCACCACTTCCTTGGCCATGCGATAGATCACACCACTTCGCGTCGTTGGCGCAGGTGTGGTCGGGATTTTCAGCGGCGCGGGAGTACGACTGTAGTCCACAATTTTGTAGACCAAGCCGATCGCCAGCACCAACGCCGCGATGTAAAACATCCCTGCGTAAATCATCGTCACTGTAGACAAACCCATTCCCCTAACAACTCATTTGTTTCCGAATAAAACGCACGCATGACTTGTTCAGTCGCGCGCGCATTTGATTGGGAAACAAATACCCCGAATCGAAGCCGCCCCGGAATATTGACCGAGGCGACCCGATTAGCTTACGACTTAAATACAGCCGGTTGGCTTGGGCAGACCAGCAATCTTACAAGCCTGCTTGGCGGGACCGTAGGGGAACAACTCATACAAGTACTTGTTGTTGCCTTTATCGGGACCGAGCTTCTTGCCAATTGCCTTGGTCAGCACGCGAACAGCAGGTGCGATCTGGTATTCGGCGTAGTACTCACGCAGGAAGTTAACAACTTCCCAGTGGCCGTCGGTCATGTCGACCTTTTCTTCGACAGCCATGTATTTGGCGATGTCTTCGTTCCACTGCGACAGATCGACCAAATAACCTTCTTCGTCGACTTCGA
>JADMKH010000238.1 GCA_018780025.1 Thiobacillus sp. | reverse complement strand
TTTCTGAACTTCAGGTGCAAACTGCACTGAAAGAGTTGGTCGACCCCAACACCCACAAAGATTATGTTTCGACCAAGTCTGCCCGCAACATCAAGGTTGAGGATGAGGCTGTTTCGGTTGATATCCTGTTGAGCTATCCGGCGCAGAGCCAGCTGGCCATGATCAGGCAGCAGGTTGAAGACAAGCTTAAATCCATTGATGGCGTCAGCACAGCCACCGCAAACGTGAGCTTCAAGATCGTTTCGCACAGCGTGCAGCGTGGCGTCAAACTGATCCCCAACGTCAAGAACATCATCGCTGTCGCGTCCGGCAAAGGCGGCGTCGGCAAGTCCACCACCGCTGTTAATCTGGCGCTGGCGCTGGCCGCAGAAGGCGCGCGCGTCGGCATGCTGGACGCCGATATCTATGGGCCGTCGCAGCCGACCATGCTGGGCATTACCGAAAAGCCCGAGTCCACCGACGGCAAGAACCTCGATCCGCTGATTGGTCATGGCATCCAGGCGATGTCGATCGGCTTTTTGATCGACGTCGAAACGCCGATGGTGTGGCGCGGCCCGATGGTGACGCAGGCGCTGGAACAGCTGCTGAACAACACCAACTGGAGCGAGCTCGACTATCTGGTGGTCGACCTGCCGCCGGGCACCGGCGACATCCAGCTCACGCTGGCGCAGCGCGTGCCGGTGACCGGCGCGGTGATCGTTACCACGCCGCAGGACATCGCCCTGATCGACGCGCGCAAGGGCCTCAAGATGTTCGAAAAGGTCGGTATTCCCATTATCGGCGTGGTCGAAAACATGAGCCTGCACATCTGCTCGGCCTGCGGTCACGAAGAGCGCATCTTCGGCGAAGGCGGCGGCGAGCGCATGTGCAAGGACTACAGCGTGGAATTCCTGGGTGCGCTGCCGCTGGATGGCGCGATCCGCGCCGATACCGATGCAGGCACGCCGTCAGTGGTGTCCGACCCGGATGGTCGCGTGACCGACATCTACAAAATGATCGCGCGCCGCGTTGCCGTCAAGATTGGCGAAACCGCTGAAGATCACTCCAACAAATTCCCCAACATCGTCATTTCCAATACCTGATGAGCATCAAGTCCGACCGATGGATCCGCCAGATGGCGGCTGAACATGGCATGATCGAACCGTTCGAACCGGGACAGGTCAAACAGGTCGGCGGCCGGCCCATCGTGTCGTACGGCACGTCGAGCTATGGCTACGACGTGCGCTGTGCCAGCGAATTCAAACTGTTCACCAACCTCAACAGCACCATTGTTGATCCCAAGGCGTTCGATCCCAGTTCGTTTGTCGAGGTCGTGGGCGATTCCTGCATCATTCCGCCGAATTCTTTTGCGCTGGCGCGTACGGTGGAATACTTCCGTATTCCGCGCAGCGTGCTGACCATTTGTCTGGGCAAGAGCACTTACGCGCGTTGCGGCATCATCGTCAACGTGACGCCGCTGGAACCCGAGTGGGAAGGCCACGTGACGCTGGAGTTTTCCAACACCACGCCCCTACCTGCGCGCATTTATGCCAACGAAGGTGTGGCGCAAATGCTGTTCCTGGAGTCCGACGAGGTGTGTGAAACCTCGTACCGCGATCGCGGCGGAAAATATCAGGGCCAGGTTGGCGTGACGCTGCCGAAAATTTAATCCCCGCGACACCGGGGATTCGTATAATCCGCTTTTCTTAATCCACCCATTCCTACGGCTTCCCCCTGGAGCAGGCCATGCGCTTTCGTTTTCCCGTCGTCATCATTGACGAAGACTTCCGTTCCGAGAACGCTTCCGGGCTGGGCATCCGTCCCCTGGCCGAGGCGATCGAAAAAGAAGGCA
>JADMKH010000026.1 GCA_018780025.1 Thiobacillus sp. | reverse complement strand
AAATGACCCCCAAAGAAATCGTCCACGAACTCGACAAACACATCGTCGGCCAGGCTGCCGCCAAGCGCGCGGTGGCGGTGGCGCTGCGCAACCGCTGGCGACGCCAGCAGGTGAGTGAGCCCTTACGCCAGGAAATCACGCCGAAGAATATCCTGATGATTGGCCCGACCGGCGTCGGCAAAACCGAAATCGCACGCCGCCTGGCACGGCTCGCCAACGCCCCCTTCATCAAGATCGAGGCGACCAAGTTCACCGAGGTCGGCTACGTCGGCCGCGACGTCGACACCATCATCCGCGACCTGATGGAAACCGCAGTCAAGCAGATGCGCGAACAGGCCACGTCGAAGGTGCGGTTTCGCGCCGAGGAGGCTGCCGAAGACCGTGTGCTCGACGCGCTGCTGCCGCCGCCGCGCAGCGTCGGCTTTGGCGAGTCCGAACCGCCGCGGGAAGAAGGCGCCGCGCGCCAGCGTTTCCGCAAGATGCTGCGCGAAGGCGAACTCGACGACAAGGAAATTGAAATTGAACTCGCGGCGACCCATCCCAGCATGGAAATCTTCACCCCGCCGGGGATGGAAGACCTGTCGCAGCAATTGCAGGGCATGTTCCAGAACTTGAGCCAAAGCCGCCGGCAGAGCCGCAAGCTGAAAGTGCGCGAAGCCTTCAGGCTGCTGACCGAAGAAGAAGCCGGGCGATTGATCAACGAAGAAGATACCAAGCAGCAGGCACTCGAAGCGGTCGAGCAGAACGGGATAGTCTTTCTGGACGAGATCGACAAAATTGCCACCCGCAGCGACGCCCACGGCAGCGATGTGTCACGCCAGGGCGTGCAGCGCGATCTGTTGCCGCTGATCGAGGGCACCACGGTCTCGACCAAGTACGGCATGGTGAAAACCGATCACATCCTGTTCATCGCCAGCGGCGCGTTTCACCTGTCCAAGCCGTCCGACCTCATCCCGGAGCTCCAGGGGCGGTTGCCGATCCGGGTTGAACTGCAGGCACTCTCGGTGGAAGATTTCGAGCAAATCCTGACCTCGACCGACGCCTGCCTGACGCGTCAGTACGAGGCGCTGCTGGCGACCGAGGGCGTCACGCTCACATTCACCGACGACGGCATCCGCCGCCTCGCCGAGATTGCCTTCGAGGTGAACGAACGCACCGAAAACATCGGTGCGCGGCGCCTGCATACGGTGATGGAAAAACTGCTGGAGGACATTTCCTTCGACGCCGGCAATGTCACCGGCGAACATCGGGTCGATGCCGAAACCGTCACCACCCGCCTCGCCGCACTCGCCGCCCGCGAAGATCTCGCGCGTTATGTCTTGTAGCGTGCGATTTAATCCATCGCGCTACGTCCCCTAACTTCTTTTGGCATCCTGAACCCCATGAAACCCGTCAACACCCAGCCCATCAGTGCAAGCAACAAACTCCTTTCCACCGTCCTGTTCGGCAGCCGCTGGCTGCAAGTGCCGCTGTATCTGGGCCTGATCGGCGCGCAGCTGGTCTATGTGGTGCACTTCATGGTCGAGCTGGAGCACCTGGTCGTCGGCACCTTCAGCCTCACCGAAGAGAAAATCATGCTCATCGTGCTGGGTTTGATTGACGTGGTGATGATCTCCAACCTGCTCATCATGGTCATCGTCGGCGGCTACGAAACCTTCGTCTCGCGCCTCAATCTCGAAGGCCACCCCGATGAACCCGAGTGGCTATCGCATGTCAACGCCAACGTGCTCAAGGTGAAACTCGCCACCGCCATCATCGGCATCTCGTCCATCCACCTGCTCAAGACCTTCATCAACGCCCCCAACCTGGCCGACAAGGTGCTGCTGTGGCAGACCG
>JADMKH010000085.1:4842-12394 GCA_018780025.1 Thiobacillus sp. | reverse complement strand
ACGTCGACCCCGGCGGTCGGCTCGTCGAGCACGATGACCGGCGGCTTGTGCACCAGCGCCTGCGCCACCAGCAGGCGGCGCTTCATGCCGCCCGACAGGCTTTGCGTATTCTTGTCGGCATGTGGGGTGAGATCGAGGTGATGCATGATCTCGTCGATCCAGCCGGCGTTGCGTTTAAGCCCAAAAAAACCGGACTGGATGCGCAGCGTCTCGCGCACATTGAAGAAAGGGTCGTAAACCAGCTCCTGCGGCACCACGCCCAGCGCACGCCGTGCCTGCCGATAGTCCCGCACCACATCGTGGCCCATGATGGAGGCCGTGCCTGAACTGGCGCGGGTGAGTCCGGCCAGAATCGAAATAAGCGTGGTTTTGCCCGCGCCGTTGGGGCCCAGCAAACCGAAAAACGCGCCCTGCTCGATCTCAAGCGAGACGCCATCGAGTGCCTGGGTTGTCTGGAAATGCTTGTGCAGCGCGTTGACGCGAATCGCAGGAATGGCCTGGCTCATGCGGGCAGCAGTTCGGATACCCCGTACAGTTCGGCGAGGGTGGTAAAGCTGGCGGGCAGACCGGTGCAAGTGAGCGCGCGTCCTGCCTGCCGGGTTTGGCGCATGGCGCTGAAAATGAGGGCAAGGGCGGCCGAGTCGGCCGATTCGACAGCGCTGAAATCCAGCGTATCAACCCCCTGCGCCAGACGGGGCTGCAATTCGCGCAGCAAACCGCCGACGCTATCCACCGTCACCGAACCCGAAATACGGCAACAGTTTCCTTTACACTCCATCACGAGCCCGAACGCGGTGCGGGACTGGTGGAATTGCGGCTGGACTGGTCGGCCAGGGTTTTGATCAGTCCGTCTATTCCTTTCTGACGGATCGTGCTGGAAAAGGAAGACCTGTAATTGGTAACCAGGCTGACGCTGTCGATGGTGACATCGTAAATTTTCCAGCCGAAAGTGGTCTTATACATGCGGTAGTCGATCGGGATGGGTTGCCCGCCAGGCTGGCGAATTTCGGAACGCACCGTCACATCCGTGTCGTCCGGCTTGATTGCCAACGGCTTGAATTCGACCGTCTGGTTGGTGAACGCGGTGAGCGAACTGGAATAGGTGCGGACCAGCAAGTTGCGGAACTCGGTCACCAGCGCCTGTTTCTGCTGCGCGGAGGCCGCCGGCCAGTGCTTGCCGATGACCAGCTGAGTCATGCGATTGAAGTCGAAATTGGGCAGGATTTTGGCCTCGACCAGCTGATAGACCTTGCTCAAGTTGCCATTCTGAAGCTCCTTGTCCTGCTTCAAAATAGTCAGCACTTCCTGCGTGGTGGTGCGCGCCAGCACATCGGGGGGGGTATCTGTAGCCAGTACCGGGGCGGAATGGAATCCCGCCATCAGGGCTAACAGCAAAAAAAGTGTGCGCAACATAATCAGATCATCCTGTTGGAAAGTGGGGCAAGTCGATATCGGGTAAGCGGTAGACGCGTCCGGCTTACTTGAGTTCACCTGTCAGGCGCGCAAGTTGCGCCACGTTCATGTTGTAGTCATTCACCGTTCGCAAATATTCGGTCTGGGTCAGGACATAATTCTTGAGCGCTTCAGCCACCTTGTCGGCCGTTTCAACTCCGGCCGAAAAATCCGCCAGCGAAGCCACCATCCAGCGTCGCGCGGCTGACGACCCTTCGGACAAGCCCAACTGCGAATCAAAATTTGCCTTGGCATGGGCATAGGCCTCACCCACTTCAAACGGGATCCCCGCTACAGCAAACGCCTTCTTGTGATTGATCGCTTCAAGTTCCGCCTGCGCCTGGTTTACGCGTGCGCTTGCAACCCCAAATACGGTATCCCATTTCACGCCAACCACAGGCGTCAACCCGCCGCCGTTAAAGGGGTCATTGATGTAGGGATTGTCCAGACGATCGCGCTGGGATGCATAGTTGAACTGGCCAATCACGCCTGCATACACATCGGGCATGCGGTCGGCTTTTTTGGCGGCAACCAGCGCGCGACGCGCGCGCAATCCCGCTTCAAGTTGCTGCATCTCGGGACGATCCTGCAACGCGCGCGACTGCAGTTCGGCCAGTTCAAGCTGCGGGAAGGCGACCGGTTCTATACGGTCGTCTGCAACCGTTAAATCGGACTTCAGGCCCGCGCCCGTCAGCACTTTCAAGCCATCGAGGCTGATCTTCTCGACCGCACGCGACTGGTGAACGTACTTGGCAAGCAGGCTTTTCGCGGACTGCAACGCATATAAGTCAGATTGCCTGGATTCGCCCGTTTCTTCCTTCAAATGGCGTTCAACCGACCGGACGGCCTGGTCAAGTCGCCCCTGCATATCTTCCAGGAACACCCGGGTATCGCGCGCCGTCAAGTAACCGTAATAGGCGCGCTTGGTGTCATATACCGTATCGCCGCGAGTCTGTTTGAGCTCGCCGCGCTTGAGGTCGATATTGCCCTGCGCCGCTTCGCCATAACGCTCTATCTTGCCAAAGGTGTAGAGCGGCTTGATCAGCGCAAAATCCAGATGCGTCCAGTCGGAAATACCGTTGATCCGGTCGCCGTCGGAGCGCGGTGTGCCGCCCGAATATGCACCGTTCCGATAGAAGCCGCCCTCGACTTTTGGCGCCAGCCCGACAAAGGCATTGGCGCTCACCCGCCAGCCCGCATTGCCCTGCACTTCCTGCATCATGCCGCGCGCGGCCTCGACCACCTGCTCGCGCTCCTTGATGCGCGGGTCGGCAGCCAGACTCATGGCCACGGCTTGCTGCAAGTTGACGGATTCCGCCTGCGCGGAAACCGTGGTCAGCAGCAATCCGGCTGCCATAAAAGTGCGGGTCACAGTATTGAATGTCATTTTGGCGCTCCTTCTTGAGCTTTACCGTACAAAAATTGGCCGATCAGATTCTCCAGCACCACCGCATCCTGGGTAATCAAAATCCGGTCCTTGTCTTTCAGTTTAACGCTGTCGCCTCCGGCTTCAAGGCCAATGTATTGCTCGCCCAGCAAACCCGATGTCATGATCGCAGCCGAAGAGTCCTTGGGAAAAGCATAGCGCTTGTCCAGACGCAGTGTCACGGCAGCCTCATAGGTTTCATTGTCGAAGCGCACTTCCGCCACCCGCCCCACCACGACGCCTGCACTCTTGACGGGTGCACGGGTCTTCAGTCCGCCGATGTTTTCGAAACGTGCGATAACTTCATAACTGTCCGAGTTGTTTACGGTGTTCATGCTGCCAACCTTGAGCGTCAGAAACAGCAGCGCGGCTATGCCCACAATCACAAATAGTCCAACCCAGAGGTCGAGTATGGTCTTGTTCATTTAGCTAAGTCCCCGGAACATGAATGCAGTCAAAACAAAATCCAGCGCCAGCACGGCCAGGCTGGAGGTCACCACGGTGCGCGTGGTGGCGCCTGAAACCCCTTCGGCAGTGGGCGGCGCATCATAGCCTTCAAACAGTGCGATCGTGGTGATGGCTATGCCAAACACTACGCTTTTGATCACCCCATTCAGAATATCCTGCTCAAAGTCGACCGCGCTTTGCATTTGCGACCAGAACGCGCCTTCGTCCACCCCGATCAGCTGCACGCCCACCAGATAACCGCCGAATATCCCCATTGCTGAAAACAGTGCGGCCAGCAGCGGCATGGAAATCACGCCAGCCCAGAAGCGCGGCGCCACCACGCGCGCAATGGGATCCACCGCCATCATTTCCATCGCGGACAGTTGCTCGGTCGCCTTCATCAAGCCTATTTCGGCGGTAATCGCACTCCCGGCCCGGCTGGCAAACAACAAGGCGGCGACGACCGGCCCCAATTCGCGCACCAGCGACATGGCCACCAGGATGCCGAGCGCTTCTTCTGAACCGTAGGTCTGAAGGGTTTCATAGCCCTGCAAACCCAGCACCATCCCCACAAACAAGCCCGATACCAGAATGATGATGAGCGACTGAACCCCGCTGAAATACATTTCGCGTATGGTCAGCCCGAAGCGGCGAAATGCGGTTCCTGAATGCAGCAGGATCGCCACGAAGAAACGCACCGCAAAGCCGATGCGCCCTACGCCTTGCAGCGTGCGATTCCCCAAATGCGCTATTGCTTGCTTAAGCACTCTGTTCCCCCAGACGCAGGTCTGTAACGTAAGGCGCTGCCGGATAATGAAATGTCACGGGGCCCTCCGCCTCACCGTGCACAAATTGATGGACGTACGGCAGACCGGACGCGCGGATGTCGTCTGCCGTTCCCTCGGCAACAATGACGCCTTCCGACACGAAATAAACATAATCGACAATTTTGAGCGATTCCTGCACGTCATGGGTCACCAGGATGGAGGTCAGACCCAGGGTATCGGTCAGCCGCCGGATCAAGTTACCCGTCACCCCCAACGAGATGGGGTCCAGCCCGGCAAACGGCTCGTCATACATCACCAACTGAGGGTCCAATGCAATCGCACGCGCCAACGCCACTCGCCTTGCCATGCCGCCGGACAGCTCAGCCGGCATCAGGCACGCTGCCCCGCGCAATCCCACTGCATGCAACTTCATGAGCACCATGTCACGGATCGCATCTTCCGGCAGGTCAGAATGCTCGCGCAGCTGGAATGCTACATTGTCGAACACGGACATATCCGTAAACAAAGCGCCGAACTGAAACAACATGCCCATCTTGCGGCGCAAGCGATACAGGCCGGCCTGGTCGAGTTCACCCAGCGATTCACCGGCTACACGCCCCGTTCCCTGGCTGGGTGTGATCTGCCCGCCGATCAGTCGCAAGAGTGTGGTTTTGCCGCAACCGCTGCTGCCCATGATGGCTATAACCTGACCCCGTTTGGCGGTCAAGTTGATGCCCTTCAAAACCGGCCGGGCACCATAGTCAAATGCGACATCTTCGATTTCAACCAGATTATCGTGTTGCAAAAAACAGGACCTGTCTTTTTATTAGTGAATTGCCATTTTACCGAAGCCCGCGCGCGTCCATGTTGCTGACCTGTCATTTTTGGCGCGGTTTCAGTAGCCCATGACCTGCTTTAATTGATTGACCTGCTGCATTAATCCCAGATCACCCCTCCGGCTAAACACAAACAGGGGTTCGCCTTTTTCTGCCTGCCGCGTAATACGCTGTGCCAGCGCACGTAAATCAGGCGCCTCATCCAGCCACCATACATGATCGTTTACCCAACTGGGAGAAGCCCGCAGCACGCGTTCGGAAGCCGGCAAACCGGCGCCTTCAGCGGCTGATTCAAGGACAAAATAAAACCCATCCTGCGTATCGTTCAAACACGCCAGCCACGCATTTTCCGTGATGGATTGCCAGACCGGGCGGGGCAGAAAAACCGCCTGAAATTGCGTGTTGTAATATGACAACATCCAGTCATCCGGCAAGTCGTCCGGATAAAAAACGCCTTGCCAACCCGGATTGACCCAATTCACGCCACCCACAAATACGAGTTGTTGATTCTGCACGCTGTCCCTTTCCGCTTACCCGGCTTGTGTTGTTGACACGATCTCATGCGCGGCGCCAGGTTGTTCCGCCAGGACCATCCTCCAGTACGATGTTCGCCGCTGCCAGCGCATCGCGAATGCGGTCGGATTCAGCAAAATCCCGCTCCATGCGTGCGGTTTTCCGTGCAGCAATCAATGCTTCAATTTCGTGTTCTTCCATGCCCGAACAGGCAGCGCCGGCCTGCAAATAATCAGCCGTATTGCGTTGAAGCAGTCCCAGCACGCCGCCCAGACTGCGTAAAACCTGCGCTGCCGGGGCATCGCCGCGGTTCGCCTCGCCCGCCAGGTCAAACAGCACCGCAAGTGCCTCGGCGGTATTGAAATCGTCATCCATGGCTGCGCGAAAGCGGATGGCCGCGGGATGATGCCAGTCAGGTTCGGCACCCGGCAACGGCGCGTTCCTGAGCGCCGTATACAGGCGCGACAGGGCACTCTTGGCATCGTCGAGGTGAGCGTCCGAGTAATTGAGCGGGCTGCGGTAATGCGCGCGCAGGATAAAAAAACGCACCACTTCGGCGTCGTATTTTTTCAGGATTTCACGGATGGTGAAAAAGTTGCCCAGTGATTTGGACATTTTCTCGTTATCCACCCGCACAAAGCCATTGTGCAGCCAGTAATTGACGAACTTGCAGCCGTGTGCGCCTTCAGACTGGGCGATTTCATTTTCATGGTGCGGAAACTGCAGATCCTGTCCGCCGCCGTGAATATCGAAGTGATTGCCGAGCAACTCAGCGCTCATGGCCGAACATTCGATATGCCAGCCCGGTCGCCCCGGGCCCCAGGGGGAATCCCAGGAAGGTTCGCCCGGTTTGGCAGCCTTCCACAGCACGAAATCCATCGGATCACGCTTGTTCAGGTCAATCTCGACACGCTCGCCTGCGCGCAATTCGTCCAGGCTCTTGCCCGACAAGCGACCATAGCGCTCGAAACTGCGCACGCTGTAATACACGTCGCCATTGGGTGCCGGATAGGCGAGGTTGCGCTTTTCCAGCTGCGCAATCAAAGTCAGCATCTGCGCCACATAAGCAGTGGCGCGCGGCTCATGGTCGGGAGGCAACACTCCCAGTGCGCGCTCATCTGCGTGCATCTCTGCAATAAAACGCTCGGTGAGGGCAGCCGGCGTTTCATTGTTTTCCTGCGCCCGCCTAATGATTTTGTCGTCGATGTCCGTAATGTTTCTTACGAAGTCAACTTGATAACCGCTGGCACGCAGCCAGCGCGTCACCATATCGAAGACGACGAAAACGCGCGCATGGCCCAGGTGACACAGGTCATACACCGTCATTCCGCATACATACATGCGTACCCTGCCCGGTGTAAGCGGGACAAATTCTTCCTTGGTGCGAGTGAGGGAATTGGTAATGTGCAGCATGGTGCGGACGATCAGGGATGAAATAAAGGGGTAAGGGAATCAGGCATTGCTATCGACTGTCTCAGTCGGGTCGATGTTGTTAGAATGCCTGCTTTCCAAGATGAACCGAGCATATCACATGGCCTTATCGCGTTTTTTTGCCGTCGTTGCTGCCTGCGCCATACTTTTCAGCATGCCGGTCCAGGCCACGGAAATCCAGGAAATCAACCAGCAGTTTCGCAAGGGCGATTTGCCCGGCGCGCTTGATCGCGCCAACCGCTTTCTGGTCAAAAACCCCAAGGACGCACAGGCGCGATTTCTGAAAGGCCTGATCCTGGCCGACCAGGGCAAGACCAACGATGCCATCGCCGTGTTTACCGGACTGACCGAGGATTTCCCCGAGTTGCCGGAACCCTACAACAACCTGGCCGTGCTCTACGCTTCGCAAAACAAGTACGACGCAGCGAAGAATGCGCTTGAAATGGCCATTCGCACCCATCCCAGCTATGCCACAGCCCACGAGAACCTGGGTGATATTTACGCCAAGATGGCCTCGATTGCCTATGACAAGGCATTGGCCCTGGACAGCAAGAACGCCGCCGCACAAACCAAGCTGGCGCTGATCCAGGAAATGATACAGGGGCAACCGCGCAAAGCAGCGGCCACCAAGTCAATGCCGACACCCACCAAGACCGCAGCAGCAACGGAGCCCGTACCAG
>JADMKH010000085.1:0-4832 GCA_018780025.1 Thiobacillus sp. | reverse complement strand
ACTGCACAAGCCGGCAATGCGGTTGAAGCCGCGGTAATCCAATGGGCAAAAGCGTGGTCGGCACGCGACGTCAATGCCTACCTGGCGGCTTACGCCAGCGACTACACGGCCGACAGCATGACACGCAGCAATTGGGAAGCCCAGCGCCGTGAGCGGGTCGGCAGCCCCAAGAGCATCGACGTTCAATTGAGCGACATGACCATCGATCAGCAGGGTGATACCGCCAGTGCCACGTTCCAGCAGGCCTACCGTTCCGACCGTTTCAGCTCGACCGTGACCAAAACCCTGAAGCTGGCACTACAGAACGGTCAATGGCGCATCGTTGACGAAAGCTCGAAGTAAACACAATGATTCGCTTCTGCCTTGCACTGCTACTTGCTACGCCGGCACTTCACGCCGCGGAGCCGGATGCCGACCGCCAACTGGCCAACAGCCTGCTGGCGGTTTCGCAAAGCCGAATGCCGGAAGCACAGATTGCCGTCGACAAGCTGACCCGGCAATACCCCAATTTTCGCCTGGCGCAACTGATCAAGGGCGATCTGCTGCTGGCGCGCGCCCAGCCCTTGCAAACCCTGGGCAACACCGGGAATGTGCGAAACGCGGAACTCGAGCA
Source organism: Thiobacillus sp. (assembly GCA_018780025.1). Classification (GTDB taxonomy): domain Bacteria; phylum Pseudomonadota; class Gammaproteobacteria; order Burkholderiales; family Thiobacillaceae; genus Thiobacillus. Next base: position 4,219 of record JADMKH010000085.1, on the reverse strand, counting down.
ACTGCGCGACGAAGCGCGCCAGCGTGTTCGCGCTGCCACCGAAGCCCTTCCCAATGACCAGGTGCCCGCCTACCTTCTGAGTCTGGATGACGGCTATCGCCATGCCCTGGTGGTCGATGCCAGCCGTTCGCGGCTGTATGTCTATGAAAACCGCGCCGGTCTGCCGGTCCGGGTGGCTGATTTTTACATCGCCATAGGCAAGTCAGGTACCGGCAAACAGCGGGAAGGCGACAATCGAACGCCTATTGGCATTTACACCCTATCAAGCTTTAAATCGCCCCGCGAACTCACGGATTTTTACGGCGGCGGCGCATTCACGCTGTCCTATCCCAATGAATGGGATACCCGCCAGGGACGCAACGGCCATGGCATCTGGATCCACGGCACCCCCAGCAACAACTACAGTCGCACGCCGCGTGCCAGCGAAGGCTGCGTGGTTCTGGCTAACGATGACCTGCGCCGACTGGGACAATACATCCAGACCGGGAAAACCCCTGTCATCATCGCTGAGCAAGTCGAATGGGTCGCCTACGATGTACTCGATACGCGCCGCAACGATCTGGCTGCGGCGCTGGACCAGTGGCGGACTGACTGGGAAAGCCGCGATACCAAACGGCTGCTCAGCCACTACAGCACCTTGTTCAATACGGGTACGCAGGACTTGCAGTCTTTTGCGGACAGCAAGCACAAGGTTAACGCCGCCAAATCCTGGATCAGGGTCGGGCTCAGCAAGGTCAGCCTGATGCTCTACCCGCAAGGGGCAGGCCGTGGTTGTAAAGACGCTAAAGCGTCAACAACCACGCTCTACCCTGAACGCCCGGATTTCGCGCTGGTGACTTTTGAGCAGGACTACCAGAGCAGCAACCTCAGCGACCGCACGCCAAAACGCCAGTTCTGGAGCCGCGAAAACGGACGCTGGAAAATCATTCACGAAACCTCTATTTAAAGGATATCCATGGTCAAGCTGCACACCAATCACGGCGTCATCACCCTCGAACTCGATGCCGAGAAAGCCCCGAAAACAGTTGAGAATTTTCTGCAATACGTGCGCGACGGTTTTTTTGACGGCACGATTTTCCATCGGGTAATCGACGGCTTCATGATCCAGGGTGGCGGCTTCGAACCCGGCATGACGCAAAAACCCACCCGCGACACGATCGAGAACGAAGCCGCCAACGGCCTCAAGAACGAGGCGTACACCGTTGCCATGGCGCGCACGCCCAATCCCAATTCGGCCAGTTCGCAGTTCTTCATCAATATTGCCAACAACAGCTTTCTGAACTTTACCGCGCCTACCCCGCAGGGCTACGGCTATGCCGTATTCGGCAAGGTAGTGGACGGCACCGATATCGTCGACCTGATCAAGAAAGTGAAAACCGGCAACCGTGCGGGCCACCAGGACGTGCCGCTGGAAGACGTGGTCATCACCAAAGCGGAAATCGTCTGACTGAATTGGTCAGCCTGACTCCAAACAAGGGCGCTGGCCGCACCTTCTTTGTTGCCGACCTGCATCTAACCGATGAACGCCCGGCTGCGACCGGGCGTTTTTTTCGCTTTCTGCTTGAGGACGCCGCAGGCGCGGACGCGCTCTACATTCTGGGCGATCTGTTCGAAGCCTGGGTCGGCGACGATCATAACGAGCAGGTCGCGCACGATACGGCACGCCAGCTCAAAACACTGATCGATTCGGGCACGCCGGTATTTTTCATGCATGGCAACCGCGATTTCATGCTGGCCGGACGCTACGCCGCGTTGTCCGGCATGACGCTGATAGGCGACCCGACCCGGATCGATCTCTATGGCGAACCCACGCTGTTGATGCACGGCGATACCCTGTGTAGCGATGACACGGCCTACCAAAGCTTCCGCAGCTGGGTGCGGAGGCCGCTGATCCTGGCACTATTGCGGCGCCTGCCCCTGTCCCTGCGTCGCCGCATGGCGCGACAGGCGCGCGCAGGCAGCGAATCGGCCAAGGCGGGGAAATCGGCCGAAATCATGGATGTAAACACGCGTGAAGTGGCCCGTATGCTGCAGGCTCAACAGGTCTGCCGGATCATTCATGGTCACACCCATCGCCCGGCGAAACATACGCTTGTAGTCAACGGCCACCCCTGCGAACGATGGGTGGTGCCCGACTGGTATACCCGATGCGGCTATGTCGTATGCGACAGCGCCGGATGTGCGCTCAACGTTGAAGATTTATGATGGCGCGTTGACCAACGGCATGCCCTCCGGCACGCGAAACAGTTTCGGTTGCAACGGCGAACGGGTTTCGCTTTCAAACTTTCGTGTCCGCCCGGTAAATTCCCGCTCTTCCAGCGGCAAGCCCAGCTTGAGCGTAGTGCCCGTTTCCCAGACCTGATTCGCAAGATCGCAGTTGTATTGCAGGTTGGCAGGCGTTTCCGACCAGACGCGGTATTGCATGGATGCCAGGACAGCCTTGAATTCAGCCATTGCCCGCACAGCGTCCGGCGCTGCCTTCCGAGCGGCCACGCCTTCGCTGCACACCACCCCGTCCACCTTGAAAGTAAATGCCTGAGTACCCTGCCCGGTCTTCTGGATATCAAGCTGTGATTTCCAGTTAGCGGGCCTGGCCGGAAACTTTCCGGGTTTGAACACCATGGCCATTTGATTGCCGTGCATGACATTGATCACTACACGCCGCCGCCGATCCAGCAAGACAAAATCAGCCTCACCTGCATCCTCACCGCCATCCATACGCATAAAACCGGGGGTGACCAGAATGCGTGTGACATAAGCATCGGTGCCTGGATCCTGATCCATATAGCGAAGCACAATCATGTCCGCGGCATGGGAAGTCCCCATGCTCAACAAGCCCAGCATCATCCAGCGCAACATCATTCCAGCCCTCTTTTCAAATCGGCCTGAATATCAGCCACGGATTCCAGGCCCACTGCAATCCGCACCAATCCGTCGCTGATGCCAGCCGCATCGCGCTGCTCGGGCGTCATCCGGCTATGCGTCGTACTGGCTGGATGCGTGATCGTTGTTTTGGTATCGCCAAGATTGGCCGTGATCGAGAGCAAGCGGGTCGCATCGATCAGCTTCCATGCGGCATCTTTCCCCCCCTTGAGTTCAAACGCGACGATGCCGCCACCGGTTTTTTGCTGCGTCATCGCCAGCGCGTGCTGGGGGTGCGAAGGCAGGCCGGGGTAGAGCACACGCGCAACCTGCGGCTGCGCTTCCAGCCATTGCGCCAGCGCCAGCGCATTTTTCGAATGCGCATCCATGCGGATCGATAGCGTCTCCAGACCTTTAAGAATCACCCAGGCATTGAATGCTGAAAGCGTAGGTCCAGCCGTACGCAAAAAGGTATACACGCCTTCCATCAAGGCCTGGCTGCCGAGCACGGCACCGCCGAGCACCCTGCCCTGGCCATCCAGATATTTTGTCGCCGAATGGATGACGATATCGGCACCCAGTTCAAGCGGTTTTTGCAGCACCGGCGAGCAGAAGCAGTTGTCCACTGCAAGCCATGCGCCCGATTCATGCGCGATCGCCGCCAACGCGCGAATATCGCTCACTTCGGTCAAGGGATTGGACGGCGACTCGACAAAAAACAGTTTGGTGTTCGGTCTCACTGCCGCGCGCCACTCCGCCGGGTCGGTCGGCGACACATAGCTTGTTTCTATGCCAAAACGACCCAGAATATTGCTGAATAACTGCACGGTGGATCCAAAGATCGAACGCGAGGCAACGACGTGCTCTCCCGCCTTCATTAATCCCATGACCGTGGCCAGAATGGCAGCCATGCCGGAGGCAAACGCCACGCAGCGCTCGGCGCCTTCCAGTGCGGCAAGCCGCTCTTCCATCATGCTGACAGTGGGATTGGTGAAGCGCGCATAAATGGGTCCGGGTTGCTCGCCCTTGAACCGCGCAGCGGCTTCCGCCGCACTGCTGAACACAAAACTGGAGGTCAAAAACAGCGCCTCGGAGTGTTCGTTAAACTGGCTGCGTACAATGCCAGCACGTACGGCCAGCGTCTCGATGTCGTATTCGTCGTTCATATCAGGTCCCAAAATAAAAGGCTCTTTCACCGTTAGCTGTTGGCAGTAGCCAGCCGTAGGTCGGCAAGACTTTGCCGACACCCAGCCTGGCCGCCGTCCGTTGCGTCGGGAAGGTGTTCCCGACCTACTGTTGGCTTACTGTCGACCCGTATTTCCAGCGTCATCGCAAGGAACAACACATAACGGTGAAA
>JADMKH010000291.1 GCA_018780025.1 Thiobacillus sp. | reverse complement strand
GTCACTACCCCCTCAAGATAGCGTGTCTACCAATTCCACCACGTCGGCCAAAGCGCTTGAACACCTTGAATAGCCGGACGCATTGCGCGCCCTGCCATGTATTACTTTTACTGCGTTACTGCGGATTTACTGCGGAATATCGCCTGCTTTTGAGCCGGTGTTCTGACCCGGAACCTGTTGCTGAGGTGCCGCAGGTTGCGTTGTTGAACTCACAGGTACTGTCGTCCGGTCCAGCACACTTTTCGACTTGTGCTCCTGCAGGCCAAAATAGGCCAGGGTCAAGCTTGTCAGAAAAAACATCGTGGCCAGAACAGCGGTACTACGGCTCAAAAAATTGGCCGAACCGGTAGAGCCAAAAAGGCTTCCCGCCGAACCGCCGCCAAATGCCGCACCCATATCCGCGCCTTTTCCGTGTTGCAGCAAAACCAGTGCAATCACCGAAATGGCAACAATAATATGAACAACCCAAACCAGTGATTCCATAATTTTGACTCTTACTCGGTTTGACTCTTACTTGGCAGCTGCCCGGCAAATAGCCACAAACTCTTCGGCAACCAACGACGCTCCGCCAATCAGGCCGCCATCAATATCCGGCTTAGCCATTAATTCTGACGCATTCGCAGCTTTTACGCTACCCCCATATTGAATCACCAGCTGATCTGCCACAGCGGGATCCAGTGCTGCAATCTTGTTGCGGATGAACGCGTGCACCGCCTGCGCCTGCTCGGGAGAAGCGGTTTTCCCGGTGCCTATTGCCCACACGGGCTCGTAGGCCAGCACAGCGTTCATCAACGACGCAATCCCTGCAGCATTGATCACAGCATCGAGCTGACGCGCAACCACGGCCTCGGTTACGCCCGACTCACGTTCATCCAGGGACTCACCCACACACAGAATAGGCTTCAAACCCGCAGCCTGGGCAGCCATGTACTTACTCGCCACCAGCGCGTCAGACTCGCCGTACAGGCTACGCCGCTCCGAATGCCCTACGATGACGTAGGTGCAGCCAAAGTCGAGCAGCATGGCGGCGGAGACTTCGCCGGTGAATGCACCCTTGGCCTGCTCCGACAGGTTCTGCGCACCCCAGGCAATCGTAGAACCGGCGAGCTCAGCCTGCGCTTGAGCCAGATAGGGAAACGGCACACACACCACGGCATCAATTCCGGCCAATGCGGGTTTGAGCGCGGCCAGCAACGCGGCATTTTCAGCCAGGCTGCCGTGCATTTTCCAGTTACCGGCTACTAGTTTTTTGCGCATGGGAGTCTGCCAAACAAAAGTGCGCGATGGTAAGCGCTACGCGCCGGGCGGTCAACCGCCACTCGCGAGAAATCAGCCGAAACGGCCCGTAATATAGTCTTCCGTCTGCTTCTTTCCCGGCCGCATGAAGATGGTTCCGGTTTCGTTGAACTCGATGAGCTCACCCAGATACATGAACGCGGTGAAGTCGGATATCCGCGCGGCCTGCTGCATGTTGTGGGTCACGATGGCGATTGTGTAATCGCTTTTGAGCTCGTTGATAAGTTCTTCGATCTTGGCGGTGGAAATGGGGTCCAGCGCCGAGGTCGGCTCATCCAGCAGCACAATCTCGGGTTTGACCGCGACCGCACGCGCAATGCACAGACGTTGCTGCTGTCCACCGGAAAGCGACAGGCCGTTCTGTTGCAGCTTGTCCTTCACTTCGCCCCACAGTGCGGCTTTTTTAAGCGCCCATTCAACCCGGTCGTCCATTGCACTCTTCGACATGCGCTCGTACAGCCGCACGCCGAACGCAATGTTCTCGTAAATCGTCATCGGAAACGGCGTTGGTTTCTGGAACACCATGCCGATCTTGGCGCGCACCAGGTTCACGTCCTGGGTCTTGTCGAGCAGGTTCTTGCCGTGGAACAGTATCTGGCCCTCGGCGCGCTGCCCGGGATAGAGGTCATACATGCGGTTGAAAGTGCGTAACAGGGTGGATTTACCGCAGCCGGACGGCCCAATGAAAGCCGTCACCTTTTTGTGGGCGATGTCCAGATTGACGTTGTTGAGGCCTTTGAAATCACCGTAGAAGAAATCCAGGTTGCGGACCTGCAAGGCAGCATTTTCGCCGGTTGGCATGGCTTGATCGGGCATGGTGAAATTCCGGGGAAATTAATGTTTGACTTTGTTGCGGAAAACGACGCGCACACCGATGTTGACCGCCAGCACCAGCAAGGCAATCAACAGCGCGCCGCCCCAAGCCAGGTTGACCCAGTTCTCATACGGGCTCAATGCAAACTGGAAGATCACCACCGGCAGGTTGCCCATGGGTTCCGCCATGTTGGTGCTGAAGAACTGGTTGTTCAGCGCGGTGAACAGCAGCGGCGCGGTCTCGCCGGTGATGCGCGCCATCGCCAGCAGCACACCGGTCACCACGCCCGACTTGACCGCACGCAGCGTCACCTTGAGCGACACCTGCCAGCGCGGCGCGCCCACCGCGAAGGCCGCTTCGCGCAGGCTGGTCGGCACCAGCTTCAGCATGTTTTCGGTGGTGCGCACCACCACCGGAATGGCGATCAACGCCAGTGCCAGCGAGCCTGCCCAACCGGAGAATCCGCCCGTGGTCACCACAAACAGCGCATACACGAACAGGCCGATGACGATGGAGGGTGCCGACAGCATGATGTCGGTCATGAAGCGGGTGAAGGATGCAAATTTCGAAACGCGGCCATACTCGGCCAGATAAATGCCGGCCAGAATGCCGATCGGCGTCGAGATCAGCATCGAAAAAAACAGAATCAGGCCGCTGCCGACAATGGCATTGCGCAGACCGCCGCCGTCAGAACCGGGCGCCGGCGTATCCTGGGTGAAGAGGTCCAGACTCAACGCGGCAAAGCCCTTGGAGAACAGCGTCCACAAGATCCACATCAGTGCGATCAGACCCAGGCTCATTGCAAGCATGGACAGGGAGATGCCGATGCGATTGCGCCAGATTCGACGGTTATACAAAGTCATAGGACGCCTTACAAGCCTTCGGAGCCCATGCTGCGGCTGATGAGCCAGCGCGAAATCGCCAGCACGACAAACGTGATAATGAACAGCACCAGGCCCAACTCGAACAGGGACGCGATGTGCAGCCCGGGATCGGCTTCGCCGAATTCGTTGGCCAGGGTGGAGGCGATCGAGGTGCCGGGCGCGAACAGGCTGCCGTTGATGCGGTTGGCATTGCCAATCACGAAGGTGACGGCCATGGTCTCGCCCAGCGCGCGTCCCAGGCCCAGCATGATGCCGCCGATGACACCTACACGCGTATAAGGCAACACGACATTGCGCACGACTTCCCAGGTGGTGCAGCCAACGGCATAAGCCGACTCCCTCAGCACATCCGGCACGGTTTCGAATACATCGCGCATGACGGATGCAATAAACGGGATGACCATCATCGACAGCACGATACTGGCGGTGAGGATACCCACCCCGATCGGCGGTCCCGAAAACCAGCCGCCAATGACCGGCACATCGCCCAACAGATTCTGCAAGGGCGGCTGGATGTACTCGGCAAACAGCGGCGCAAACACAAACAGGCCCCAGATGCCGTACACGATGGAGGGGATGCCTGCCAGCAATTCAATCGCGGTACCCAATGGGCGGCGCAGCCACACCGGGCAGGTTTCAGTCAAAAACAGTGCAATGCCGAAACTGATCGGCACTGCAATCAGCAGTGCCAGCACAGAAGTCACCACGGTGCCATAAATGGCGGCCAGTGCGCCGAACTCGTCGTCCGGCACGCTCCAGATATTGGTCCAGAGAAAAGCGGGGCCGAAAGCCTTGAGACTGGGCCAGGCTTCGATGGTGAGCGACACCAGGATGCCCACCAGAGCCGCCAGGACGACAAACGCGAACAACTGGGTAGCGTGATGAAAAATCTTGTCTTGCAGCCAGAATTTTCGGACCTGCTGGGCATGCAGATCGATTCCGGCGGATGCGCTGGGCTCGCTCAAAATTGTGTGCCTATTTGTTTGATTTTAATCTGCGAAAGCAGCCGTCACAGGAGACAGCTGCTTTCGCGGAGCGCCGGAGGCAATACGCCGCCTCCGGCCAGGTTCAAGTCAGTTCAATCCGGACAGCTTACTTGATGTTCTTCATCTCGGCTTCGACCATCTTCACGACGCTGGCGGGCAGTGCAACAAAACCCAGCTCTTCAGCCATTTTCTGGCCATTATTCAGCGACCACGTGAAGAAATCCACGACGCCTTTTTGTTTGCCTGCATCGGTGCCTTTTTCATACGCCAGCATATAGGTGGCCGTGGTGATGGGCCAGGCGTTCTTGTGCACCTGGTCCAGCAGGTCGGGGGCCATGCCCTTGATCTTGAAGTTGGCGCCAGCGGCTGCGTCCGCCACTGCCCCCTGATTCGGCACGATATAGTTGCCGGCACGGTTCTTCAGCGCAACGAAGTTCATTTTATTGATCGTCGCGTCGGCGATATCCACATAACCAATTGCACCCTTGATCTTCTGCACGTTGGCAGCCACACCCGGATTGCCTTTGCCGCCCACCGCGTTAGCCGGCCAGTTTACCGTGTTACCCGCACCAACGTCACGTTTGAATGCCAGCGACTGTTTGGCCAGATAATGAGTGAAAGCATAGGTGGTGCCGGAACCATCCGAACGGTGCGACACAGTGATCGCAAGATCCGGCAGGCTGACGCCGGGGTTCAACCTGGCAATGGCGGGATCATTCCACTTGGTAATCGCGCCGCGGAAGATGTCGGCAGCAGCGTTGCCGTCCAGCTTCAGCTTGCCGGACCCCATACCCGGGACGTTGATAACGATGGTAACGCCCCCCATCACGGTCGGTACCTGGACCAGGCCCGCAGCATCAAGGTCTTCTTCCTTGACCGGCGCATCGGTTCCGCCGAAATCGACGGTCTTGGCCTTGATCTGCTTGACGCCACCCGACGAACCGATGCCCTGGTAATTAACCTTGTTGCCAGTAGCGGCCTGATAAGCCTCCGCCCACTTGGTGTAAACAGCGTAGGGGAAAGTTGCGCCCGCACCGGTGATATCAGCTGCCAGGGCGCTAACCGAGAAAACCAGACCCGCAGCCGTAGCCACAGTGCCCAGAACCATTTTGTTGAATGTACGCATATTAGTATCTCCGGTAATAAGTTGACGTTGCCCCAGGGGCGACATCGACATACTAACGGGAGAATATTACAGTTTTATTTTAGGTCAGGAAATCAACCCACCCGCAGCTGCCGCCCTTACGGCTGCGGCGATTTTCTCTGCCGTTTCACGAACGAGCACGGCGTCCCTGCCCTCAACCATCACCCGGATCAAAGGCTCTGTGCCCGACGCACGCAGGACAACCCGGCCCGTACCATGCAGGGCCGCCTCCGCTTCCGTGGTTGAAACGCCTACCGCAGGCGAGGCATCCAGTTTGAAGCCTTTATTTACCGGCACGTTGATCATGACCTGGGGGTAAGTTTCAAGGTCGGACGTACACGCCTCAAGTGTTTCTCCGCTTTCACGCAGTGCACGTAGCACCTGTAGCGCTGACACGATGCCGTCACCGGTCGTGTGCTTGTCCAGGCACAATATATGGCCCGACGTTTCGCCACCGAGCGTCCAGCCATTGGCATGCAAGCGCTCCATCACATAGCGATCCCCTACCTTGGCGCGCTCAAAAGGAATATCAATCCGGCCAAGCGCATGCTCAGTCCCAAGATTGGTCATCAGGGTCCCTACCACCCCCCCTTTCATGTAGCCAGTCTGGATGCGGTGGCGCGCAATCACATAAACCAGTTCGTCGCCGTCATAAATCCGGCCCTGCGCATCGGACATCATCAAGCGATCGCCGTCGCCGTCCAGCGCAATGCCCAGATCTGCCCGATGTTCGCGCACCGCGTCGGAAAGCGACTTGGTGTGGGTTGCCCCGCATTGGTCATTGATATTGAAGCCATCCGGTGTATTGCCGACCGCAATCACCTCCGCGCCCAGTTCATGCAGAACGTGCGGTGCAATATGATAGGTCGCGCCATGTGCGCAATCCACTACGATGCGCATCCCGCGCAGGTCGAGGTGGTTGGGAAAGGTGCTTTTGCAGAACTCGATATAACGCGCCGCCGCATCTTCGATCCGGCGCGCACGCCCCAACTGGCGTGCTTCAACAGTGACAATCGGGTGGTCCAGCCGCGCTTCGATGGCTTCTTCCATAGTGTCGGGAAGTTTCTGGCCATTCGACGAAAAAAACTTGATGCCGTTGTCCTCAAACGGGTTATGCGAGGCTGAGATCACCACCCCCGCCTGCAGGCGCAGTGCGCGCGTCAGGTACGCCACGGCCGGCGTCGGCATCGGCCCGGTCATCAGCACGTTCACACCCGCAGCCGTAAAACCGGCCTCCATTGCGGCTTCCAGCATGTAGCCGGAAATGCGCGTGTCCTTGCCGATCAACACGGTGGGATGCTGGTTGGGCGGCAAACTGCCGCGATCAGCCACCAGCACCTGACCCGCCGCGTAACCCAGGCGCATGACAAATTCCGGGGTAATCGGCGATACGCCCACCTTGCCCCGCACCCCATCGGTGCCGAAGTATTTACGTCCCATCCTGTTGTTCCTCCACTGCATTCCAGATTGCCAAGGCATCGTGCATTGCCGACACATTATGTGCTCTGACTAGCCGCGCACCGCGCGAAATGGCCGCCAGATGCGCAGCCACGCTGGCAAACTCCCGCGCATGGACATCACGTCCGGTCAGCGCTCCCAGCATGGCCTTGCGCGACAGGCCAACCAGCACCGGGATACCCCATTCAGCCAACTCAGTTAAATGATTGAGCAAGGCCAGATTGTGCGCCAGGGTTTTACCGAATCCAAAGCCAGGGTCGATCACCAGCCGCTCACGCGCGATCCCCATTGCTTCGCACGCTTGCATCCGGCCCTGTAAAAACTGCTTCACGTCCTCGACCACATTGCTATAACAAGGCGCCTGCTGCATGTTTTGCGGTTTTCCCTGCATATGCATGAGGCACACTGCCGCGTCGGATGCCGCCGCCGCCGCCAGCGCGCCCGGCGCGCGCAGGGCCATGACATCATTGATCATGGCAGCACCCGCATCGAGCGCGGCTCGCATCACCTCGGGCTTTTTCGTGTCGATCGACACCACACAGCCCTGATCGACAAGCGCCTCGATCACCGGCAATACACGCCGGATTTCCTCGTCGACCGCCACAATGGCAGCGCCGGGGCGGGTCGACTCCCCCCCTACATCGAGAATGGCGGCCCCTTCTTCCTGCAGCTTCAGCGCATGCTCAATGGCAGCCCGCGCATTGGCCAGACGCCCGCCATCGGAAAACGAATCCGGAGTGACATTGACGATGCCCATGATGAGGGGGCTTGCCAGGGAGAGGCGATGCGAGCCTGCGTGGAGAACGGACATAAAAACAGAGGGGCCAAAGCCCCCCGATTGTAGTGTGTAAACCTGGTTAAACCTTCAGGTTTCCTGTGCGGGCTGCGCAGTCGGCGCGGGCGCGCCGGGCTTGTCCCCGCCGCTCGCCGGCGGTTGCGGTGCGGCGGACGGCTTGGGCGGACGGGCCGGACGCCCCGCCATGATGTCGCCGATCTGGTCGGCGTCAATGGTTTCCCATCAGGGCGGCCGTCATTGCCTCGACCTTGTCGCGCCCTTCGGTGAGGATTTGCGTGGCGCGCGCATATTGCTCGTCCAGAATGCGGCGGATTTCAGCATCGACCTTCTGCATGGTGACTTCGCTCATGTTCTTGTGCGTGGTCACCGAACGCCCCAGAAACACTTCGCCTTCGTTTTCCCCATACACCATCGGACCCAGCGCTTCGGACATGCCGTAACGCGTCACCATGTCGCGTGCGATGCTGGTGGCACGCTCAAAGTCGTTCGAGGCGCCAGTCGAAATGCTGCCGACAAATATTTCTTCCGCTACCCGCCCGCCGAACAACATGCAGATCTGCGCCAGCATCTGGTCCTGATACAGGCTGTAGCGGTCGAGTTCAGGCAATGACATGGTCACGCCCAGGGCGCGGCCGCGCGGAATCACCGTGACCTTGTGCACCGGGTCGCAGCCCGGCAGGGACATGCCGATCACCGCGTGACCTGACTCGTGATAAGCCGTTTTTTTCTTGTCCTCGGGCGTGATCACCATGGATTTGCGCTCGGCGCCCATGAAAATCTTGTCCTTGGCCTTTTCAAAATCGTCCATATCCACCAGACGCTTGTTACTGCGCGCAGCAAACAAGGCGGCTTCATTGACCAGATTGGCCAGATCGGCGCCGGACATGCCCGGCGTGCCGCGCGCTAGAATGTCGGCTCGCACGTCGGGTGCGACGGGCACCTTGCGCATGTGCACCAGCAGAATTTGCTCGCGACCCCGAATATCGGGCAGGCCCACCACCACCTGGCGGTCGAACCGGCCCGGGCGCAGCAAGGCAGGATCGAGCACATCGGGACGGTTGGTCGCAGCAACCACGATCACGCCCGCATTCGCTTCAAACCCGTCCATTTCGACCAGCAACTGGTTCAGCGTCTGCTCGCGCTCGTCGTTTCCGCCGCCCAGGCCTGCGCCACGCTGGCGGCCTACTGCGTCAATTTCATCGATGAAGATGATGCAGGGCGAATTCTTCTTCGCCTGCTCGAACATGTCGCGCACACGCGCAGCGCCGACACCGACAAACATCTCAACGAAGTCAGAACCCGAAATACTGAAGAACGGTACTTTGGCCTCGCCTGCGATCGAGCGCGCCAGCAGCGTCTTGCCGGTTCCCGGGGGGCCCACCAGCAACACGCCGCGCGGAATCCGTCCCCCCAGCTTCTGGAACCGCGACGGGTCTTTCAGGAATTCGACCATTTCAACGACGTCTTCCTTGGCCTCGTCGCACCCTGCCACATCGGCGAACGTGACCGGGTTGGTGTTTTCATCGAGTAGACGCGCCTTGCTTTTGCCGAACGAAAATGCCCCGCCCTTGCCGCCGCCCTGCATCTGGCGCATGAAGAAGATCCAGACGCCGATCAGCAGCAGCATCGGGAACCACGAAATGAACAGGCTCATCAGGAAAGACGGCTGCTCTTCAGGCTTGGCTTCGACCGATACGCCATTTTTAAGCAGATCGGACACCATCCAGGGGTCGCTCGGTGCATAGCTGGTGAAGCGCTGACCGTCGTTGCGTTCGCCTTTGAGAACATTGCCTTCAATCACCACCTTGGTGATCTGCTGCTGGCGCACCTCCTCGATGAACTGCGAATACGGCACCTGCTTCTGTGCAGTGCGCTGCGCGCCAAACTGATTGAACACCGTCATCAGGACGACGGCGATAATCAACCAGATGGCAATGTTCTTGGACAAATTGTTCACACTTACTCCTTGGTGCCGAGTCGGCACGGTTTAATCTGGCGCAGCATATTTAGACTTATTCTAAACCTTATCCAGCCGGGTTGCCACGACGGCGCTATGTCTCGCCAACCTGTGTTGCTATGGGTCGACGGCCCAACAAATACACTTCATTGCTGCGATCGCGCGAGGCCTCGGGTTTGCGGATCAGCACCTGTTCGAACGCCTGCCTCATCTGTGCGCGAAAATCCTCAAACCCGACACCCTGAAAAACTTTGACCAGAAAAACGCCATCTGGTTTCAACCAGTTCGCAGCAAAGTCGAGCGCGTACTCGCACAGCTCATACTGTCTGGCCTGATCGCTCAGCATGATTCCACTGATGTTGGGTGACATGTCGCTTAATACAAGGTCAACCCGTCCGGATTTCAACTTTTCTTCCAGCCAGGCCACTGTTGCTGGTTCGGTGAAATCGCCTTCCAGGCTGTCAACGCCGGACATGGGCGCTATCGGCAGCAAATCGATCGCCAGCACCCTGCCCTGCCGACCCGTTTTTTGCACTGCCGCCTGACACCAACTGCCGGGCGCTGCGCCCAAATCCACCACCGTCATGCCGGGGCGAAACAGATGGTCGCGCTTGTCGATTTCCAGCAATTTATAGGCGGCACGTGAACGGTAGCCATCCAGCTGCGCTTTTTTGACGTAGGGATCCGTCACGTGTTCGTGCATCCAGGCACTGCCTGATTTGGTTCGTTTCGGCTTCTCCGCCATCTCTATCGGCTACAATCCGCCCTCAGTTTAAGGAATATGGCATGAAATCTCTTACGACAGCACAGCGGCAACATCTCAGAAGTCTGGCACATACCCGCCAGCCGGTCGTCATGATAGGCAACAACGGCCTCAGCGCCTCCGTATTGAAGGAAATCGAACTTGCGCTCAATGCGCACGAACTCATCAAGATCAAGGCGGCCAGCAACGAACTGGAAACCCGCCGCGCCTGGATGGCTGAGATTTGTGCGGGCACCGGAGCCAGCCCGGTCCAGCAAATAGGCAAAATATTGGTGATTTATCGCGCAGCCAGCAAGCCCGTGATCGCGCTGCCAGTCTGAATACATCCTGCGCTGCGAGTCGACGGGATTAGCGTGCCAAGCCCGCGCGCCAAACCAGAATCAGTCCCAGCGCACTCTGAATCAGGTAAAGAATGCTCGATATCCCGTGCCAGCGGGAGAAGCGGTCGGAAAATACGCTTTGCATCACAGCCAGCGGCATCGCCTGATCTTTCAAACCCTGCATGATGGGCTGGATACCAAAATGACCTGCCAGCGTTAAACCCAGCATCAAGGCAACGCCCCAAAAAAACAGTGTTTTCAGCGCGCTGCCGCCATCGCGGGCAATACGATAAATCAGCAGATAAACTGCTGTAGCGATCCCGACCCAGGCGATGACGCCAAACAGTTTACCGGCCAGCATCCCTGCAAGTTGCTTATCGCCCAGGCTGGTAAACAGAACGGGAGCCGCAATGTAGCCTATCGCCCACATCCCGCCTATCCACAATACCAGCGACGTCCCGGCAAGGCCTTCCCAAAAGCGCCGCATGATTATTTGTACAGGACGTCCAGCACTTCGTATTGGCGAACGCCACCGGGTGCCTGTACATCCACGTTATCGCCTGCATATTTTCCGATCAATGCACGTGCGATCGGTGACGAGACGGATATCTTGCCCTCTTTGATGTTGGCTTCGTCGTCGCCCACAATTTGGTAAGTCACGGTATCACCTGAAGCGGCATCTTCAAGTTCGACCGTCGCACCAAAGACAATCCGGCCATCCGCGTCCAGCATGGTGGGGTCGATAATCTGGGCGTTCGACAACTTGCCTTCCAGATCGGCAATCCGGCCCTCGACAAAGCCCTGCTTTTCCTTGGCTGCATCGTATTCGGCATTTTCCGACAGGTCGCCATGCGCGCGCGCCTCGGCAATCGCCAGAATCACAGTCGGACGCTCAACGCTTTTCAAATGTTGCAATTCGGCGCGCAGCTTTTCGGCGCCCACCACGGTAAGAGGGTATTTGTTCACAAGCTTGCCTTTTCAGATCAGTGCTGCTTCAATTCAGAGCAGACGCTGATGCAGCGACTGCAGGGAATACACTTCGAGTTCGGTGCCGTGCTGCATGCCCATGCAAGCAGCCTGCGCACCCGCCAGCGTCGTAAAGTACACCACCCGGCGCGCCAGTGCTTCGGCGCGAATGGTGTAGGAATCCTTCACCGCCTTCTTGTCTTCGACCACATTGACGATGAAATCAATGTCGCCGTTCTTGATCATGTCAACGATGTGCGGGCGGCCTTCCTTGACCTTGTTGACCACGGCTACGGGAATGCCCGCTGCTTCGATTGCCTGCGCGGTGCCGCGCGTGGCAACCAGATTGAACCCCAGATCGCGCAACGCCTGTGCCACTTCGATGACGGCCTCACGGTCGCTTGACCGCACGCTGACAAAAGCGCGTCCACCCGGCTTTGGCAGTTCGGAACTCGATGCCAGCTGCGATTTCAGGAAAGCCTCGCCAAAATTGTTGCCCACCCCCATGACTTCGCCGGTCGATTTCATCTCGGGGCCGAGGATGGTGTCGACACCGGGAAATTTTCGGAACGGAAAAACGGCTTCTTTCACCGAGAAATACGGCGGAATGATTTCTTTTTCGAATTCCTGGGATTTAAGCGAAATTCCGGCCATTGCACGCGCAGCGATCTTGGCCAGCGGTGCACCAATGGCCTTGGATACGTAAGGCACGGTGCGCGACGCGCGCGGGTTCACCTCCAGCACGTACACGGTGTCGCCCTGAATCGCGAACTGCACGTTCATCAGGCCAATCACGTTCAGCGCCTTCGCCATCGCCACGGTCTGGCGGCGCATTTCGTCCAGCACGTCCTTCGACAAGCTGTAGGGCGGCAGCGAACATGCCGAATCGCCGGAATGCACGCCCGCCTGCTCGATGTGCTGCATGATGCCGCCGATGACCACTTGCTCACCATCGGACAGCGCATCCACATCGACTTCGATCGCGTCGTTCAGAAAGCGATCGAGCAGCACCGGAGAATCGTTCGATACCTTTACGGCTTCGGTCATGTAACGGCGCAAGTCGGCTTCTTCACGCACGATTTCCATGGTCAGCAGCGCGTCTTTGGCGCGGGTG
>JADMKH010000262.1 GCA_018780025.1 Thiobacillus sp. | reverse complement strand
GGCTTGACGTGCGCGCTTGCGCGCCTGGGCGGAGTTCGCCATGTATTCTGCTCCTCAAGCCCCGCATGGTTGCGAGGCGGAAATTTAGGTAACCCACCACCACGTGCGGGGGTCAATATAAGCTGGGCGCCTCATTATTACGAGGCAAATCCACCGAAGCCCGCGATTGTACGGGATAACCCGCCAAAAAATCAAGCCCACCCCATCCATGGTTGCAGCGCACCCGCGCGACCCGCACAATGCGCACAAAACACAACTCACCCAATGAATCTTCTCAAAGCCCTCGCTGCGGTCAGCAGCATGACTCTGCTCTCACGCATCCTGGGATTCGTGCGCGACGCCCTCATCGCCCGCGTGTTTGGCGCCGGCCTGCTCACCGACGCGTTTTTCGTCGCCTTCAAGATCCCCAACCTGCTGCGCCGGCTGTTCGCCGAAGGGGCGTTTTCGCAGGCCTTCGTGCCAATCCTCGCCGAATATAAGAATCGCAAGGGACATGACGCCACGCAAACGCTGGTCAACCAGGTGGGCACGGCGCTAACGCTGGTGCTGGTCGTGGTTGCCCTGCTGGGCATCGTGGGCGCACCGTGGATCGCCTACGTCAGCGCCCCCGGATTTCAGGCCGAGCCGGAGAAATTCGCGCTTACGGTCACGCTGCTGCGCATCACCTTTCCGTACATCATCTTTATCTCATTGGTCGCGCTGGCTGCCGGCATTCTCAACACCCACAGCAGGTTTTCGGTGCCGGCGTTCGCGCCGGTGCTGCTCAACGTGTCGATGATCGCCGCGACGCTGTGGCTGGCGCCCTGGTTCGACCCGCCGATACTGGCGCTGGGTTGGGGGGTGGCACTGGGCGGCGTGCTGCAGCTGGCGTGGATGCTGCCGCACCTGCTGAAAATCGGCATGCTGCCCCGCCCCACGCGGCACTTCAACGATCCCGGCGTGCACCGCATCCTGAAACTGATGGCGCCCGCCACCTTGGGCGTGTCAGTGGCGCAGATCAGCCTGCTCATCAACACCATCTTCGCGTCGTTTCTGGTCACGGGCAGCGTGTCCTGGCTGTATTACGCCGACCGCCTGATGGAGTTTCCCGCCGGCATGCTGGGGGTGGCGCTGGGCACCATCCTGCTGCCCAGCCTGGCCAAGCATTATGCCGATGACAATCCGTCCGAGTATTCCAAGCTGCTCGACTGGGGCTTGCGGCTGACCCTGTTGCTCGCGCTGCCCGCCTCGGCTGCGCTGGCAGTGCTGGCGGTGCCTCTCATCGCCACGCTGTTTCATTACGGCGCTTTTGAGGCGCACGACGTGTTCATGACCCAGCAGGCGCTGGTGGCCTATAGCCTTGGGCTGGTCGGGCTGATTCTGGTCAAGGTGCTGGCGCCGGGATTTTATGCCCGGCAAAACATCCGCACCCCGGTCAAGGTCGCCATCTTTACCCTCATCGCGACGCAGTTGATGAACCTCGCGTTCATCGGGCCGCTCGGCCATGCCGGCCTCGCGTTGGCCATCGGACTGGGGGCGTGCCTCAACGCCGGATTATTGCTGCATCTACTTAAAAAACACCGAATTTACCAGCCGCAGCCGGGCTGGGTGGCCTACTTCATGCGGGTGCTGCTGGCGGTCATACTGATGGCGACGATGCTGTTCTACGCCATGGGTGAGACGCAGTGGTGGCTGGACGCCCGATTCTTCGACCGGATGGTGCGGTTGTCGCTGCTGGTGGGTGGCGGGATTGCGCTGTATTTTGCCGCACTCGGTCTGATGGGCTTCCGCCCGCGACAGTTCGCGCGGCGCGCGGCCGAATAAT
The DNA here is from genome assembly GCA_018780025.1 of Thiobacillus sp. GTDB lineage: Bacteria > Pseudomonadota > Gammaproteobacteria > Burkholderiales > Thiobacillaceae > Thiobacillus. The sequence goes on along the minus strand of JADMKH010000262.1, from coordinate 54 downwards.
TATTGATCCGGCATCATTTATCCGAGAGAGGGAGTAGGTCGGCAATACTTTGCC
>JADMKH010000204.1 GCA_018780025.1 Thiobacillus sp. | reverse complement strand
GCTAGCAGGGAAGCCGACTCATTGGCGTGCGGAGCCCATGGGTTGCGCGAGCACGCCGGGTTGCTTCGCGCTGAGCGGAAATGAATGATTCAGCGCCATCCTGGCGGATAATCGGCAGGCGCATAAAACGATTAATTCCGCCGTCCCTACCCTATGCAAGCTTGCTTCATCATCCCGCCAGAAGAAGTTGAAATTACCGCGATCCGGGCGCAGGGCGCCGGTGGGCAAAACGTCAACAAGGTGTCCAATGCGGTGCACTTGCGTTTTGACATTGCGGCCTCGTCGCTGCCGGAAGCCATACGCGAGCGACTGCTGGCGCTGGGCGATCAGCGCATCAGCAAGGATGGCATTGTGGTCATCAAGGCGCAGGCATTTCGCAGCCTGGAGAAAAACCGTGCCGAGGCATTGCGCCGTCTGCAAGACCTGATCGCCCGCGTCGCCGTGTTGCCAAAAAAGCGCCGGCCGACCCAGCCCACCCGCTCCTCGGTTAAAAAGCGTCTGGAGGGCAAGGCGCGGCGTGCAACCGTGAAAGCGGGGCGGGGAAAAGTTGGCGAATAAGGCGGGCCATGAGCAAAGAGCGCCGGGTGAGATTAATCGTAATGGATTTGAGTTTTCATGAAAGAAACGCAGTTAAATAACCCCCTCCACGGCATTACGCTGGAGGGGATCCTGAACGCGCTGGTGCTTCATTATGGCTGGGATGGCCTGGGGCAGCAGATCGATATCCGCTGCTTCAATTTCGAGCCCAGTATCGCCTCCAGCCTGAAATTCCTGCGGCGCACGCTCTGGGCACGGACCCGGGTCGAATCGCTCTATGTCAACATGGTGAAGCAACAGGCAAGCCACGATTCAACCCGGGACAAACCCCAATGACCTACGAAGAATTTCTGGACGAAGTCACCACGCTCATCACGGAAAAATATGATCTGGACGACGAGGAGGCGATTGAGATGGTGATGCGCGCCCAGGCGGATGACTTTTTTAGCGGGCATGACGACGATCCGTCGATCTGCACGCTGGATCGGGCGCATCAGGACGCAAAAACGGTATTCATGACTTACCAGTGAGCGGCATCGCGCTTGCCACGCCGGTTTGCATGGGATGCGGTATGTATTTAAGTGCCTGATTGGCGGCCTGTTTCGAGTGTCGGGGGTTGAATGCAGCAGGCAAGTCGCCCCCTGAAGGCTCGTGCCTTGCTATAGTTCCGACTTGCGGACAGGATTACCCCTGCTCCCATGAGATAGGCAGCATTTCATTCGGCCCTAGCGGCAATCAAAGGAGGTCTCTTGGCCAAACCCAATTACCAGTACGAGAAGCGCCAGAGGGATCTGGCCAAGAAGCAGAAACAGGAAGAGAAACGTCGGCAAAAGCTTGCGGCCAAGGCGGCCGAAGAAGGGGGTGCAGCCTCACCCGAGGATGCCTCTGACGACACAGCGGAGGCTGCAGCGACGCCGGGCAACGAGACGGCGCCTGACGCGTAAATCGTCTGCAAGGCGGTGGTGGTACGGGCGTTCACTTCTTGAACGAAGTCTTTCCTGCACCAATCAAAAACGGAGCCCAAGGCTCCGTTTTTGATTGGTGCAAAACCTGCTCTATTTGTTCTTGCTGGAAATCATGTCCTGAATGATCGGAGCCAGGATCAGTTCCATGGCAAATCCCATCTTTGCGCCCGGCACCACGATGGTGTTGCGGCGCGACATGAAGGAATTGGGGATCATGTTCAGCAGGTAAGGGAAATCAACGCCCTTGGGCTCGCGGAAGCGGATCACGATGAAACTTTCGTCCGGCGTGGGAATGTCGCGCGAAATGAAGGGGTTGGAGGTGTCGACCGTGGAGACGCGCTGGAAGTTGATGTCGGTGC
>JADMKH010000096.1 GCA_018780025.1 Thiobacillus sp. | reverse complement strand
GCCAGCACGTCGGCCTGCATGGCCGCGCCGAGCGCCACGACCTTGTCGGGGTCGAGGTTGGTGAGCGGCGTCTGTTTAAAGAAATCGGCCACGGCCTGGCGGATGCACGGCATGCGGGTGGAGCCGCCGACCATCACCACGCCCTTCACCTCGTCGATGCTCAATCCCGCGTCACGCAAGGCCTTGCGGGTCGGCGCCAGCGTCTTGTTGACGAGGCTCGCGGTCATGGCATTGAACGCGGCCTGGGTCAGCGTCGCGTCCATCATCTCGCCGGTCGACAACACGGCGGTGACGCGCACCTCGGTGTGTTCGGTCAGGGCTTCCTTGGCGTCGCGCGCCTTGGTCAAGAGCAGCCGCGTATCGCATGCAGACAACGGGGCAAAGCGGCCCTGTTCGATCATCCAGCAGAAAATGCGCTGATCGAAATCGTCGCCGCCCAAAGCCGAATCGCCATTGGTGGCCAGCACCTCGAACACGCCCTTGGAGAGTTTCAGAATCGAGATATCGAAGGTGCCGCCACCGAGGTCGTACACGGCGTACACGCCTTCTGACGCGTTATCGAGGCCATAGGCAATCGCCGCCGCAGTCGGTTCGTTCAACAGGCGCAGCACATTGAGACCAGCCAGTTGCGCGGCGTCCTTGGTGGCCTGACGCTGGGCATCGTCGAAATACGCCGGCACGGTAATCACCGCGCCCACCAGTTCGCCGCCGAGCGCAGCTTCGGCACGCTGGCGCAGCACCTTGAGGATTTCGGCCGAAATTTCGACCGGACTTTTCACCCCGGCGGCAGTCTTCAATTGCACCATGCCCGGCGCATCGACAAAGCGATACGGCAGGCTGGCGCTATCGTCGATGTCAGCCAGCCCTCGGCCCATGAACCGCTTCACCGACACGACAGTATTGTGGGGGTCGGTGTTCTGTGCAGCCTGGGCGGCGTAGCCCACCTCGACGTCGCAGCTGGCCTGGTAGCGCACGACAGAAGGCAGCAGCGAATGCCCCGTCTCGTCGTCCAGCACCACCGCAATGCCCGAGCGCACGGTGGCCACCAGCGAATTCGTCGTGCCCAGATCAATGCCCACTGCCAGACGATGCTGGTGCGGCGCTGTAGACATTCCGGGTTCGGCAATTTGCAGTAGGGCCATATTCTTTAATTTTCCAGTTCTTCGTAGACGTCGCCGACTTCGGCGATGAGTTTGTCCATGAATCGTAGCTGGCGCACGGCCTCGGAAGCCGCCGCATAATCATGCGCCGTATCGATCAGTTCAGCGAGTTGCGCTTCGATGCTGCGGTGCGCGACACGCAAGTCATCGGTGAGCGTATCGAGTGCGGCCACACTTCTAATCGCACGCGCCTCTTCGATAGCTTCACGCCATTCGATCTGCTGCATCAAAAACGCCGGCGCCATTTTGGTGTTGTTGGCATCGAGCGCGTCGATCCCTTGCAATCGCAGCAGATAGACGCCGCGATTGACCGGATGTTTGAGCGTCTGATACGCCTCGTTGGCCTGCGTGGCCCACTGCATCGCCACCCGCTGCTCGGCTTCGGGCTTGGCCGCAAAGCGATCCGGATGCACCGTGTGTTGCAATTCGCGATAAGCCGAATCGAGCTTGTCCCGGTCAAGCGCATACGATTGCGGCAGACTGAACAGCTCGAAGTGGGTTTGGGTGAAATCCATGATCAGGGGGCAGAAAGCAGAAGCCAGGATTCAAGGAGCCGGGTGCCCCGCGATTCACAAAATGCCAGAAGCGCGAGGCCGTTTTTCGCTGGCCCCACGATCCTGGACGCTGTAATCAAACGTTAAACGACTCGCCGCAACCGCACTCGTTCTTGACGTTCGGGTTGTTGAACTTGAAGCCTTCGTT
>JADMKH010000244.1 GCA_018780025.1 Thiobacillus sp. | reverse complement strand
TGAGGGTGTCGTCCAGATTGAGCCAGCTGCGGAAATCCTCGCCCACCGGCGCATCGTCTGGCAGCACCATCAGGCCGTCCGCTGCGCCTTCCAGGCCCAGTTCCCTGGTCGAGCACAGCATGCCGAAGGACTCGACACCGCGCACCTTGGCCACCTTGATTTCGATTCCGGGCAACTTCGCGCCGGGACGGGCGCACGGCACCTTGAGCCCGGTCGCCGCGTTGGGCGCGCCGCACACAATGGTCACCGGCGTCGCTTCGCCAACATCGACCTGGCACACGCGCAGGCGATCGGCATCGGGATGCTTCTCCGCCGACAGGATCTCGGCCACCACCACGTTGTTGAAGGGAGGCGCGGCCGGGGTCGAGGCTTCCACCTCCAGCCCCGCCATGGTCAACACATGGGAAAGTTGTGCGGTATCGAGCGCAGGGTTAACGAGGTTGCGCAGCCAGGATTCTGGAAATTGCATGATGAGTGCGCCCTAATTAATTGAATTTATTTAGAAAGCGAAGGTCATTTTCGAAGAACAACCGCAAGTCGTCAACACCGTATCGCAACATGGCAAGGCGCTCGACGCCCAGACCGAAGGCAAAGCCGACATAGCGTTCGGTATCAATCTCGACATGCTTGAACACATTGGGATGCACCATGCCGCAGCCCAGCACTTCCAGCCAGCCGGTATGCGAGCACACCCGGCAGCCTTCGCCACCGCACATCACGCAGCCGATATCCATCTCGGCCGACGGCTCGGTGAAGGGAAAGAACGACGGCCGGAAGCGCACCGGCAGATCGTCGCGCTCGAAGAAGTTGCGCATGAAGTCGGCCAGCACGCCCTTCAAGTCGGCAAACGACACCGACTCGTCGACCCACAGGCCTTCGATCTGGTGAAACATCGGCGTGTGCGTCACGTCGGAATCGCAGCGGTACACCCGGCCCGGCGCAATGATGCGCAGCGGCGGCTGATGCGTTTGCATGTAGCGCACCTGCACCGGCGAGGTATGGGTGCGCAGCAACTCGCCGCCCTGCATGTAAAAAGTATCGTGCATCGCCCGCGCCGGATGGTCTTCCGGAATATTGAGCGCGGTGAAGTTGTAGAAATCGGTTTCGATCTCGGGCCCCGTCGCCACGTCGAATCCGATCGAGCGGAACAAATCCTGAATCCGCGTCAGCGTGCGCGACACCGGATGCAGCCCGCCGCGCGCCAGACCCCGGCCCGGCAGCGTCACATCCAGGGTTTCGGCCGCCAACTGGCGATCCAGCTCGGCTTGCTGCAACGCGTCGCGACGGTCTTTAAGCGCTGCTTCGACCGCCTGCTTGGCTTCGTTGATGCGGGCGCCGGCGGTTTTGCGTTCCTCGGCCGGCATCGTTCCCAGGCTTTTCAGCAGTTCGGTCATCTGACCGCTTTTGCCCAGATAAACGGCCTTCACCTGCTCCAGCGTCGGCAGGTCGGGACAAGCCAGGATGGCATTCAGGGCGTCGGCAACGATTTCATTGGGATTGCGCATGGCGGTTTCTCGTTTCGCTTAGTCCATTTCCAAATCAGGCAGACTGCGCGGCAAACCTCGCGATGAATGCCTGATTGGGAAATGACACTACCAACAAAAAAAGGCCTTGCGGCCTTTTTTTGTGACAGTTTGACGGCTTAAGCCGCCAGCTTGGCCTTGACCTGTTCAACGATCTTGGCAAAAGCATCTTTGTCAAAAATCGCGATGTCGGACAACACCTTGCGGTCGATACCGATCTCGGCGCGGGACAAGCCGTTCATGAACACGCTGTAGGTCAGGCCGTGCTGACGTGAAGCGGCATTGATGCGGGCAATCCACAGTGCGCGGAACTGACGCTTGCGCTGACGACGGTCGCGGTACT
>JADMKH010000023.1 GCA_018780025.1 Thiobacillus sp. | reverse complement strand
TTTCACTGTTATGTGTTGGCCGCATTGATGCCGTAGGTCGGGAAGACTTTCCCGATATCCCCGCACACCCCCGCCCGTTGCGTCGGGAAAGTCTTCCCGGCCTACGGATAGTGTGTGATTCCAGCGTTTGCCAAGGAACAACACATAACGGTGAAGGAGCCTTCAATAAACCATCAGGGAACCACGACGTCTTCGAGTCCCTCGGCCGGCGCCGGATAGCGCATCTTCAGCTTTTCCAGCGCCTCGATCAGCAGGCCCGACACCATCAGATTGCGCGCCAGCTTGCTGTTGGCGGGAATCACGTGCCACGGCGCATGCACCGTGCTGGTGGCCGACAGCGCGGCCTCGTAGGCCTTCATGTAGTCGTCCCACTGCGCACGTACGGCGATATCTTCAGGATGAAACTTCCACTGTTTTCTCGGTGTATCGCGCCGTTCCTCCAGACGTTCTTTCTGTTCCTCATGCGAAATGTGGAGATAGCACTTCAGGATGGTCGTGCCGGTTTCCGTCAGCATGCGTTCGAAGTCGTTGATCTGACGATAACGCCGCTTGCATTCGGCCGCATCGATCCAGCCATTCACCCGTGTGATGAGCACATCTTCGTAGTGCGAACGGTTGAATATGCCTATCTCGCCGGCGCCCGGCACGTGTTGATGCACCCGCCACAGATAGTCGCGCGCCAGTTCGTAGTGGGTGGGCGCCTTGAAATTGGCGACGCGAACGCCCAGCGGATTGACCTCCTGAAACACATGGCGGATGGTCGAGTCCTTGCCGGCGGTGTCCATTGCCTGCAATACGATCAAAACCTTGTGCCTGCCTTCGGCGTACAGCAGTTCCTGCAGCGAGTCGAGCCGCTCGCGAAATTCATCCAGACGTTCGCGCGCGTCGCTTTTCTTGTTGCCGATAATCTCCCGGTCATCGGGATCCCATTGCGACAATTTGACCCGGGTGCCGGGCGGGATACGTGTATCAGCGAGTTTCACAGGCGCTCCCTGGGTGGCATCAACGTGATCCAGTCGCCGAGCGCGCTGCGAATCTCGTCCAGCGTGAGATGCCGCATAAGCGCCCGGTTGCCTGGTGCCATTTGATCCCAGGCGCAGGTCATGCTGCGCAAATCCGGCTGCGCGGGATCGCGCAAATGAAATTCGGTCTTGTAGTACAAAAAAGAAGGACCGACATCATCGAGCACATAGCGCGTTTTGATCAAAGGCGAGGCGGTTGCAGCCAGGGTTTCGACGCTGCGCGTCACCCGCCACACTTCGAACCGCCCCGGCTGCAGAACCTGCGGTTCGGCGCGCACGGTGTTCAGTTCCACCACGCAATACGGATCGTGTTCCTGCACGCTGTTGCGCGGCACAATTTCGCCGTATTGCAGCCGCACGGTGGCGGCATCCCGCGGAATCGTCAACGGCCGTTCAAGCCGCATCACCCAACCCGAGGTGTACGCGTAATACGGCGACGCCGGGTCGGGCGATCCAAGCGACGCACACCCGCCCAGCAGCAACACCCATCCGATTCCTGTCGTCTTCATCCCACCTCCTCGCGCCTCACCCGAAACCACGCCGCATACAAGGCCGGCAGGAAAAACAGGGTGAGAAAGGTCGCCGCGACCAGGCCCCCCATCACCGCCACTGCCATCGGGCCCCAGAAAATCGAGCGCGATAACGGAATCATAGCCAATGCAGCGGCGGCGGCGGTCAGGCTGATCGGGCGCATCCGCCGTACCGTGGATTCGATGACCGCATCCCACTGCGACAGCCCGCGCGCAATGTCCTGCTGAATCTGGTCGACCAGAATCACTGCGTTGCGCATGATCATGCCGGCCAGCGAGATAATGCCAAGCAGCGCAACAAAGCCCATCGGTTTGCCGCTCACCAGCAATGCAATGGCCACGCCGATGATGCCGAGCGGCGCTGTCAGCACCACCAGCACGGCGCGCGAAAAACTCCCCAGTTGCAGCATCAGCAAGCTCAGGGTGGTGATCACGATCAGCGGCCACGAGGCGCCAATGGCGGCATTCGCCTTGGCGCTGCTCTCCACCGGCCCGCCCACTTCCAGCCGGAACCCATCGGGCAACTGCGCCCTGAACCGGGCCACCTGTGGCGCAAGCGCATCGATAACCGTGGCCGGCTGGATAGTACCCACCGGGTCGCCGCGCACCGCGATGGTCGGCATGCGATCGCGCCGCCAGATCACACCATCTTCGAACGCCGGCTTGAAACGCGCGATTTGACCCAGCGTGATGCTCTGACCGTTAAAGTTTCCAATCGGCAAAGACTGCAATGCATCCACCGCCTGGTTTTCCTTGCGTGGAGAACGCAGCACGACGTCGATCAGCAAATCATTCTCGCGAAACTGGGTAACGCTGACGCCCGACAACTGCATCGCCACCAAACGCCCAACGCCGTCCGAGCTCAGACCCAGCGCTTTTATTTTGTCCTGATCGAGCAGCGCCTTGACCGCCAACGACTGTTCGTTCCAGTCCAGGTTTACCGCCGTCACCTGCTGATTGGCGGCGACAATTTTGCGTAGCTTTTCGGCTTCCACTTTCAACTGCGGCACATCGGTAGACGAGAGCCGGTATTGCACCGGATACCCCGCTGGCGGGCCATATTCAAACCGCACCGCGCGCCCGCGCACGTTGGGGAAATCGGTCTCGAACAATTTGCGGATGCGGGCGATTTCACGCTCGCGTGCCGGCACATCCTTTGCAATCACCACCAGTTGCGCAAAGTTTCGGTTGTTCAGCCGCTGATCCAGCGCCAGCACAAAACGCGGCGCACCCTGACCAATATAGTTAAGCACATGCGCAACATCGCGATCCTGTCGCAACAGGCTTTCAAGCTTGATCGACTCGGCACGGGTGGCATCAATCGAGGCGCCTTCCGGCAACCACATTTCAACCAGAATCTCGAGCCGGTCGGACTGCGGGAAAAACTGTTTTTCGACCCGCTGCATCGCCGCCACGCCGATGATCAATGCCAGCACCGTCAGCGCAATCACGGTGCGGCGGTGGGTCACGCACCAGGTCACCCCTGACCGAAACCGGCGGTAAAACGGCGTGTGGTAGGTGGCGTCTTCATCCGTCATCCGACGGGCGGGCTTCAGCAGGATATACCCCAGATAGGGCGTCACCAGAACGGCCACCAGCCAGGATGACAGCAGTGCGATGGTCGTGACCGCAAAAATGGCGAAGGTGTATTCACCGACCATCGATTTGGCGAGCGCGATGGGCAGGAACGCGGTCGCGGTCAGCAGGGTTCCTGTCAGCATCGGAAACGCGGTGGACTGGAAGGCATACGTGGCTGCTTCATAGCGTCCCCAGCCGGCCTCGAGCTTGTGCGCCATCATTTCCACCGCGATGATGGCGTCATCCACCAGCAGACCGAGTGAAATGATGAGCGCGCCGGTGGAAATGCGATGCAGGTCGATCTTGAACAGCCACATGACGGTGAAGGTGATCGCCAGCACCACCGGAATGGAGAGCGCAACCACCAGCCCGGCGCGCCATTTCAGCGCCAGAAACGTCACCGCCAGCACGATGACCACGGCTTCCAGAAAGCTCATCATGAAAAGATTGACTGCACTGCTCACGATGCTGGGCTGGTCGTGGATCTGCCGAATCTCCATCCCGATCGGCAGGGTCTGTTCCAGCGCTGCCATGGCAGCCGAAACATTGCGCCCCATGGCAATCACATCGCCTCCCTTTGCCAGCGACACGCCCAGCAATACTGCGGGCGCACCCTGCGAGCGGACAGAAGTTGCAGGCGGATCTTCGTAACGTCGCGTCACCTCGACAATGTCGCCCAGCCGCAAACGGGTTGCACCCACCTTGATGACGGTTTCGCGCAGGCGCGCAACATCGGAATACGGCCCCGACACCCGCAGAGGAATCGACAGCACGTCATTTTCCACCCGCCCATTGGCGACGACACCGTTCTGTTCCTGCACCGCCTGCATGATCTGCTGCGGACTGAAGTTCAGCGTGGCAAGCTTTTGCGCCGATATCTCGATGTAGATTTTTTCCGGGACCACCCCAAACAGTTCGACCTTTCCGACATCGGGCAAGCGCAGCACTTCGCGCAATGCCTCATCGGCAGCGCGACGCAATTCGGCCCGGCTGAATCCCTCGCCGGTGAACGCGTAGATCGAGCCAAAGGTATCGCCGAATTCATCGTTGAAAAACGGCCCCTGCACCCCGGCTGGAAACTGCGGCTTGAGGTCGCCAATACGCTTGCGTACCTGATACCAGGCATCCGCCACATCGCGCCCCCGCACGGTTTCCTTGATGTTGACGAACAGCGCCGTTTCGCCGGGCTTGGCATAGCTCTGCACAAAATCGAGCTCAGGCATTTCCTTCAGCTTTTTCTCGATGCGCTCGGTCAACTGCTCGGACACCTCCTCCGCTGTTGCGCCGGGCCAGTGAGCCTGGATCAACATGGTCTTGAACGTAAACGGCGGGTCTTCCGCCTGGCCCAGCTGAAAATAGGACCGCGCACCCACCAGCAGGATCAGAACAATAAAAAAGCGCACCAGCGCAGGATGGTCAACCGCCCAGCGCGACAGGTTGCCGCGCCCGGGTTTGAATGCAGGCGTCGTTTCGAGGGGCTGCGGATCACTCATGGTTGCCTGGGAGCCATAAGCCGCACCTGCTGACCTGACGCAATTTTATGCACGCCGGCAGTCACCACCCATTCGCCTGCCTTGAGTCCGGAAACCACCGCAGCCCGATCGCCGCTGAGTGCGCCTAGTTGCACGCTGCGCGCGGCCACTTTTTGCGTGGCGGGATCAACCACCCACACTTGCGGCTGGCCATTTACTCTAAACAAGGCGGTCTGCGCGACCGACAAACCCGGCGCTGCCTCGCCGCCCACCTCCACGGTTGCAGTCATGCCCAGCTTGACCCCGGCATCTGGCCTGATCATGCTCACACGGGCACTGTAGGTTCGGCTGCCGGTATCGGCCATCGGCGACAATTCACGCAAGCGCCCGGGGTAAGTCACCCCAGGCGCCGACCACAAACGGATGGTCAGGTTTTGTGCGGTACGCAGCGAAGCGAGTGCATTTTCCGGCACATCAATATGCACCTCCCGCTCGCCCGAGCGCGCCAGCTGCGCCACCGGCTGACCGGCTGCCACCACCTGCCCGGCCTCGAATGAAATCGCCGTCACCACGCCGGCATGCGGGGCAGTCAGACGGGTATAGCGTTGTTGATTGCCCTGGCGCTGGGCCTCGGCGCGCAACTGGCTTTCCCTGGCTGCGGCTGCAACTGCCACCGTGTTGCGGCGGTCGAGTTCAGCCTGGGAAATGAAATTTCGCGCGCGTAACGCAGAAAACCGCTGCAAGTCCTGCTGCGCCAGCCGGGCTTCCGCCTCGGCAACCGCGAGCTGCGCCCGTGTCGCGTTCGCCGCCAGTGCGTAATCCTGAGGATCGAGTGTGGCCATCACCTGACCGGCCTTGACGTGCGTGCCGACCTCCACCGAACGGGTTTGCACGCTGCCTGCCACACGAAAAGCAAGATCGGTTTCATAACGGGCGCGCACTTCGCCGGAATAACGCGTGCTGGCGTGATCGGCGAGCACCCCGGCCTGCTCGGCGCGAACGGGGCGAATGTCTGCCGGGGGCGCTGGCGCGGTTTCACGGCCACAAGCGGCCAGCAATGCCAGCAAGGCCGATAGCAACAAGGCTGTTTTCATCCCCGGATTATCGCCCATCCTTTGCTCTCCCACCTTTTTCCGGTTTATTGCTCACGCTGCGGTCGGCGGCTTATCCGCATGGATACACCCGCAACCCGCAGCGTTCCGGCGGGCTACAGGGCCGCCCAGCCTCGATCTACGGCAGGGGGTGCCGATAATGGGCCCGGGGGGTTATGATGTGCGGTTGAGTTACCGGGTATAGCCAGTAACTTCCTTGCGTTTTACCAGCCTGACCTTAATCCGATTGCCTGGTTTAGTGCACGATAAACAGTATTAGATAGATATAAAGACACTTGGAGTCCTTCGATGCCAACCACAGCCAAACCGATTACTGAAGCCGCGCTGCTCAAAATGCCGGCCTCGGCCTATATGAACGCGGCCCAGCTCGCATTTTTTCGCGTACGCCTGGAAAGCTTGCGCGACGAAATGCTCAGCAACGCGGCCGACACCGGCGCCACGCTGAAAGAAAACGAGAACTTTGCCGATCCCAACGATCGCGCCACGGTCGAAGAAGAGCACATGCTGGAACAGCGCGTGCGCGACCGCGAACGCAAGCTGCTTAAAAAGATCAACACCGCGTTGACGCGCGTTGACGCCGGCGAATACGGCTGGTGCCTGGAAACCGGTGAACCCATTGGCCTGGCCCGATTACTGGCGCGCCCCACCGCCGAATATTCGATCGAGGCGCAGGAGCGCCACGAAAAACTGGAAAAAATGCGCGCCTGAACGCTGCGCACCCAGCCTGAAATGGACGCTTCTCTTCCGATCACGCTGCTGACCGGATTCCTGGGAAGCGGCAAGACCACCGTGCTGAATCATCTGGTGCGCACGCTGCCGCGCACCGCCATTCTGATGAACGAGTTCGGCGCGGTCGCGCTCGACCACCAGTTACTGCAAAAAATGGAAGGTCCGATGGCGCTGCTGTCGGGCGGCTGCGTCTGCTGCACGATTTCGGGCAGCCTGTCGCCGACGCTGAAAAACCTGTGGATGGCGCGACAGAAGGGCGATATCCCCGCGTTCGAACGCGTCATCGTCGAAACCACCGGCGTGGCCGACCCGGTGCCGGTGCTCGACAATCTGCTGCGCGACAACTGGATACGCGCGCGCTACCGCCTCGATGGCGTGGTCACCACGGTCGACGCCGTGTTCGGCATGGGCCAGCTGGACGAACACTTCGAGGCGGTCAAACAGGTGGCGGTGGCCGACCGGCTGTTGCTGACCAAGACCGACCTCGCGCCTGTCGATGCGGTCACGGCCCTGCGCGAGCGTCTTGCCACCCTGAACCCGGCAGCCGACATCATTACTGTGACGAATGGCGAAATTGACCCCGCCGCGATCCAGAACCTGGGGCTGTGGAACGCCGAAACCCGGTCGCTGGAACTGGCGCGCTGGCTCAAGCAGGCGCGCTATCAGCCCGCCCGCGCCGGCGCGCTCGGCGGCAAGCCCCAAACCGAATCGCACGACGCGCGCATCCAGGCGTTTTCGGTGGTGCTCGACGCGCCGCTCGATCGCTACGGCCTGCAGTCGGCGCTCAATATGCTCACTTCGTTTCGCGCCGAAAACCTGCTGCGCTTCAAGGCGATTGTTAATTTGCAGGACGAAGCCCTGCCGGTAGTGCTGCACGGCATCCAGCACGTGCTGTATCCGGAAGTCCAGCTCGACGCCTGGCCGGACGACGATCGCCGCAGCCGCTTCGTCTTCATCGTGCGCGATCTCGACCCCGAATTCGTCGCCAGGCTGCTAGCCGACTTTAGCGGTGCGGCGCGCGGCCAGGTTGCAGCGGACTCGCAGGCCCAGCCATGAACCTGGCGCAAAAAATCCTCGTCGGCGCGATCCGTGCGTATCAGCTGATTCTCTCGCCCTGGCTGGGCAGGCAGTGCCGCTACCTGCCGACCTGCTCGGAATACGGCAAGGAAGCCATCGAAAAACACGGCGCGCTCAAGGGCGGCTGGCTGGCCGCCAAACGCATCGGCCGTTGCCGCCCCGGCTGCGACCACGGCTACGACCCGGTTCCGCCGGTCGATCCGCCCCGGTAGAATGACGCCCATGCTGTCGCGCCGCCTGCTTCCCTGGTTGTTCGCCCTGACCCTGCTGCTGGGTCAGGCGGCGGCGTTCGCGCATGCGCTGACCCATCTGGACACGCACAACAAGGCATTGCCCGACAAGGTCTGCGAAGTCTGCGTCGCACACGCGCAGCTGGGCAGCGCCGCGCCGCCCGCCGGGATTGTCCTGGCGATCCCGGCGGGCGACTGCATCGCACCCTCCGGCGCGGCGCCCTTGCGCGTCGACCTCGCCCCCCGCCCTGCCTGCGCACGCGCGCCGCCTACTCCGTCCCACACCTGAATTGCTCCCGTGCCGACGTGTCGCGCCGGGGTTCATGTCTGTTGATGGAGTCAAACCATGTTACGTCCCGCTCTGATTGCGGCCGCGATTGTGGCCGCCTTTCCGGCTTATGCCGATTCCGGCCTCGATGCGCTACGCGCTGAATTGAGGGCCATGAAATCCAGCTACGAAGCGCGCATCCAGGCGCTGGAAGCCCGGCTTGAAAAACCCGAAAGCCCCGCTGCCCCAGCCGAGCCCCTCCCGCAGCAAACCGCCGCGGCACCCGCCGGCAACCACTTCAACCCGGATATTTCGCTCATCCTGCAGGGGCGCTATGCGCATCTCCAGGATGCCGGCGAGCGCCGCATCGCGGGCTTCCTGCCCAGCGGCGGGCACGGCGCCGACGCGGCGCGCGGCTTCTCGCTCGACGGCACCGAACTGGTGATGTCGGCCAGCGTCGATCCTTATTTCCGCGGCCACCTCATTCTGGCTTTGCAGGATGAAGCCGCCGAAATTGAAGAAGCCTGGTTCCAGACCACCGGGCTCGGCAACGGCTTGTCGCTCAAGGGCGGACGCTTCAGGTCCGGCCTGGGCTACCAGAACGAGCAGCACCCGCACGCCTGGGACTTTGCCGACAACACCCTGATGTACCGCGCGCTGTTCGGCGAGGGCTACGGCAACGACGGCGTGCAGCTGAAATGGGTGGCGCCGACCGATCTGTTCATGGAATTCGGTGCCGAAGCCGGGCGCGGCGCCAGCTTCCCCGGCACCGACCGCAACACCAACGGCGCGGGCAGCGTTGCGCTGTTCGGCCACCTCGGCGGCGATGTCGGCGCCTCGCACAGCTGGCGCGCCGGCGTGTCCTACCTGCACGCCCATGCGCGCGATCGCGACAGCGAACTGGAAGACATGAACGGCGTACACGCCGACACGCTGTTCTCCGGAAAAAGCAAAACCTGGATGGCGGATGTCGTCTGGAAATGGGCGCCCAACGGCAACGCCCGCGAACAGAATTTCAAGTTTTCCGCCGAGTATTTCCGGCGCAGCGAGCGCGGCAGTCTCCTGTGCGAAGACAATAGCGCCGAAGACAGCGCCTGTACCGGGCTGGACGATGCGTATCGCTCGCATCAATCGGGTTTCTACGCCCAGGGCGTCTACCAGTTCATGCCGCGCTGGCGCACCGGCTACCGTTACGATCGCCTGAACCCCGGCACGGTCGATTTCGGCGCCAACAGCGCCTTCCTGCCGGCGACGGATACCCAGCCGACGCGCCACTCGCTGATGCTCGATTACTCGCCGTCCGAATTCTCGCGCCTGCGTCTGCAATATTCCAAAGACAAGTCGATGGAAGGCCAGAACGAGAACCAGTGGTTCGTGCAATACGTCCACAGCCTCGGCAGCCACGGCGCCCACAAATTCTAAGGGGATCGGAATGCGAAATCTGCTTGTTTTATTCGTTCTGTGGCTGCCCGTTCATGCCCAGGCCGCGCTGAACGTGTTCGCCTGCGAACCCGAATGGGCGGCGCTGGCGCACGAGGTCGGCGGCGGCGACGTCAAGATCTACAGCGCGACCACCGCCATGCAGGACCCGCACCGGATCGAGGCGCGTCCCAGCCTGATCGCGCAGATGCGGCGCGCCGATCTGGTGGTATGCACCGGCGCCGAGCTGGAAATCGGCTGGCTGCCGGTGCTGCTGCGCGAGGCCGGCAACGCCGCGGTGCAGCCCGGTCTGCCGGGCTATTTCGAGGCGGCGCGATTTGTAGCGCTGCTGGACAAGCCCGCCCGGCTCGACCGCGCCGACGGCGACGTCCACGCCTCCGGCAACCCGCACATTCACACCGATCCGCGCAACATCCTGCGCGTGAGCACGGCGCTGACAGCGCGGCTGGCCGAGATCGACCCGGCGAATGCCGCAGCGTACCGGTCGCGCGGGCAGGACTTTGCCGCGCGCTGGAATGCAGCGATGGCGCGCTGGCAAACGCGCGCCGCGCCGCTCAAGGAAGTCTCCGTAGCGGTGCAGCACGCGTCGTTTCTGTACTTGCTGAACTGGCTGGAGATGCGCACGGTCGCCACGCTGGAGCCGAAGCCGGGCGTCGAACCCGCGCTCGGCCATCTGGCGCGGGTGGCCGCGCAGTTGCAGGTCACCCCGGCGCGGATGGTGCTGCGTGCCGCCTACCAAAGCCCGCGCCCGGCCGACTGGCTGGCGAGCCGCGCAGGCATACCCGCGCTGGCGCTGCCCTACACCGTGGGCGGCAACGCGCGGGCAGGCGATTTGTTCGGCCTGTTCGACGACACCCTGGATCAATTGCTGAAAGCGGCGCCATGAACCTGGCCGCGCTCGACCCCGGCCTGCTCGGCTGGCCGCTGCTGGCGGGCTTGCTGGTGCTGGCCACCCACGTGCCGCTGGGGCGACGGGTGCTGGCGCGCGGGATCATCTTTCTGGACCTGGCAATCGCGCAGATCGCGGTGCTGGGGGTAATCGCGGCGCATGCGCTCGACCTCGCGCCGCAGGGCTGGCCCACCCAGCTCGCCGCCGCTGCGGCGGCGCTGGCGGGCGCGGCGCTGCTGGCGTGGTGCGAACGCCGCTGGCCGGACATTCAGGAAGCCTTGATCGGCTCGACTTTCGTGGTGGCCGCCAGCCTCGGCGTGCTGCTGCTGGCGGGCGACCCGCACGGCGGCGAGCGCTTGTCCGAACTGCTCACCGGCCAGATCCTGTGGACAAGCCCCGCGCAGGTCGCCCAGATTGGCGTGCTGTACGCCGTACTGCTCGCACTGTGGGCATGGCGCGGGCCAGGCCTGGGCGCGCTCGGTTTTTACCTGATTTTTGCGCTGGCCATCACCGCTTCGGTCCAGCTGATTGGGGTCTATCTGGTGTTTGCCAGCCTGATCCTGCCGGCGCTGGCGATACGCAAGGCGTCGCTTCGCATGGGGCTGCTGACCGGCTGGCTGCTGGGCGCGCTGGCGTATGCCGCGGGTCTCATCGCCTCGGCTCTGTTCGACTGGCCTGCAGGGCCTGCGATTGTTGTCTCGCTCGCAACAACTGCCCTGATCGCAGGTAAAATGTCGCAGGTTGCCGCAAACACGCGACAGCGCTAGTATCCATCACCGACACACTGATCTAAGCACCTCTATTCGTGGCTCTCCCGTTTTTCAAAAAAAGCAAGGACAAAACGCCTGACCCGACTACGCAAAAAACTGCGCCGTCGGCTGCGCGCGTTATGGAGTCGGCGCCCACTGCAACCCTGTTGACCATGGAAATGGGCGGGAGCGGCATCGTGGTTGAAGAAACCAGCGGCGCCCCGCAGTCGCCCGTCGACGAAGCGGCCATCCTGTATGCCAGCAACCAAGTCGACATGGCCGAACGCCTGTTGAAGGATGTGTTGGCGACGGGCGACCGCCGCGCCTGGCACATGCTGTTTGATCTGTATTGCATCCAGAACCGGGAAAAAGACTTTGATCAGTTGGCGCTGGATTACGCGGTTCGCTTTGAATCCTCGCCACCGGTCTGGCAAAAAACCAACAGCAACGGCGCGTCCAAAACGCAACAGGAACAAGCTGCCAGCCTGGAATTACCCGGCTTGCTCGACAAGAATGCGGCGGCCACGCTGCGCGAAGGCATCGCCGCCACCGACAAGAAAGCCGTGGTGCTGATCAATTTTTCGCGCATTGAAATGGTCGACGAATCCGGGGCAGACGAGTGCGCCAAAGTTCTGAGCGGTGCACGCAAAGCCAAACGCAAATTGCAGGTTAGCGGAGTTGACCGGCTCATCGCGCTGCTGCAGGATCTCAACCGCGCGACCCACAGCCGCGCGGTCCACTGGTTGCTGTTGCTGGAGTTGTATCAAACCCTCGGTCAACAGGAACCGTTCGAAGACCTGGCAGTGGACTACGCGGTACGCTTTGAAGTATCTCCGCCCTCCTGGAGCGAGGTGCAGGCCGCCGTGGTTGTGCAGGCCGCACCCGCCGAGCCGCCCGACGATGCCCTGTGTCTCTCCGGGGAAATCACCCCCAGCACCGACAGCGTGCTCCAGCAGTTCGGCAGCTATGCCGCCACGCACAACGAAGTCCTGGTTGATCTGTCGAAGGTCACCCGCGTGGATTACGCCAGCGTCAGCCAGTTCATCAGCGTGCTGATGCAATGTCTGGGCAGCGGCAAGTCCATCACCCTGCGCGGCCACAATGCGCTCATCCACGAGCTCTTCCGCGTCATGGGCATCGACCAGCTGGCGCAACTGCTCCCCCGCCATTCCGTTTAATCCCGTTTTGCCTTAACTGGCGGCCAGTTCTGGCACCGCCGGGTGATTCGCTCGTCACGCCATGGTTTGGCAGGCGCCGAACCCTGCGATCACCCATCATTTATAATCGCCCCATGGAACAATATCGCGGCACCACCATTCTGTCTGTCCGGCGCGGCGCGGACGTTGCCCTCGGCGGCGACGGCCAGGTCACCCTCGGCAACATCGTCATCAAATCCACCGCGCGCAAGGTGCGTCGGCTGTATCAGGAAAAAGTCCTGGCCGGGTTTGCCGGCGGCACGGCTGACGCCTTCACCCTGTTTGAGCGCTTCGAGGCCAAGCTCGAAAAACACTCGGGCCATTTGCTGCGCAGCGCCGTCGAGCTCGCCAAGGACTGGCGCACCGACCGCATGCTGCGGCGGCTCGAAGCCATGCTGG
>JADMKH010000100.1 GCA_018780025.1 Thiobacillus sp. | reverse complement strand
GCAATTCACCCATGCCGGACATGATCGTCTGGCCGGTTTCTTCGTCGGTACGCACGCGGAACGACGGATCTTCCTGCGCCAGACGACCCAGCGCGATGCCCATCTTCTCCTGGTCAGCCTTGGTTTTCGGTTCAACCGCGACGTGAATCACCGGCTCCGGGAAAATCATCCGTTCCAGCGTAATCGGGTCATTCAGGTCGCACAGCGTGTCGCCGGTGGTCACATCTTTCAGACCCACAGCCGCCGCAATGTCGCCCGCGCGCACTTCCTTGATTTCTTCGCGCTGGTTCGCATGCATCTGCAAAATACGACCCAGACGCTCCTTGCGACCCTTGATCGGGTTATAAACCGTGTCGCCAGATTTGACCACACCGGAATACACACGGAAGAAAATCACCTGTCCAACATAGGGATCGGTTGCAACCTTGAAAGCCAGAGCCGAGAACTTTTCGTCATCCGACGGACGACGCTCACCGATGGTGTCGTCATCCAGCTCACCCTTGACCGGCAGAATGTCGGTAGGAGCAGGCATAAATTCAATCACGGCATCAAGCATGGCCTGAACGCCCTTGTTTTTGAACGCACTGCCACACACCATGGGCACAATTTCGCTTGCCAGCGTACGTGCACGCAAGCCCGCCTTGATATCCACTTCCGACAAGTCGCCTTCTTCGAGGTACCTGTTCATCATTTCCTCGGAAGACTCGGCCGCCGCCTCCAGCATGGCCTCACGCCATTTTTTGCAGGTCTCCAGCAGATCCGCAGGGATCTCGCGCAAGTCAAACTTCATACCCTGACTGGCTTCGTCCCAATAAACCGCCTTCATCCGAATAAGGTCAACCACCCCTTCGAATTTCTCTTCCGCGCCAATCGGCACCTGAATCGGAATCGGGTTGGCCTTCAGACGCAAACGCATCTGATCATGGACCTTAAAGAAGTCCGCACCGGAACGGTCCATTTTGTTGACGAACGCCAAACGCGGTACCTTGTACTTGTTTGCCTGGCGCCACACCGTTTCGGATTGCGGCTGCACGCCACCCACGGCGCAATACACCATGCAGGCACCATCCAGCACGCGCATGGAACGCTCAACCTCAATGGTGAAGTCGACGTGCCCCGGCGTATCGATGATGTTGATGCGATGCTCGGGGTAGCCGCCGTCCATGCCCTTCCAGAAGCAGGTCGTTGCGGCCGAAGTAATCGTAATGCCACGCTCCTGCTCCTGCTCCATCCAGTCCATGGTGGCTGCGCCATCATGGACTTCGCCGATCTTGTGCGAAACGCCCGTATAAAACAGAACGCGCTCGGTAGTGGTGGTCTTGCCGGCGTCAATATGGGCAGAAATGCCGATATTGCGATAGCGCTCAATAGGAGTCGTGCGTGCCACGTTATAACCCTAACTATAAAATGCGTTGTGCTTAGAAACGGAAATGCGAGAATGCTTTGTTGGCTTCAGCCATGCGGTGTACTTCTTCACGCTTCTTCACTGCGCCGCCACGGCCTTCAGCCGCATCCAGCAACTCACCCGCCAAACGAGCGCCCATGGACTTCTCGCCACGCTTGCGCGCAGCATCCTTCAGCCAGCGCATGGCCAGCGCGGTACGACGACTTGAACGGACCTCAACCGGCACCTGGTAGTTGGCACCGCCGACGCGCCGGCTTTTCACCTCGACCATCGGACGCGCGTTATTCAACGCGACGCCAAACACTTCCAGCGGGTCTTTGCCCGACTTCTGGACGATCTGCTCGAAAGCGCCATAGACGATACGCTCAGCGACCGACTTCTTGCCGCTGGACATGACAACGTTCATGAATTTGGAAACTTCCTGATTGCCGAATTTCGGATCAGGCAGGATTTCACGTTTGGGGACTT
>JADMKH010000118.1 GCA_018780025.1 Thiobacillus sp. | reverse complement strand
ATTCATTCGCTACCCATTTGCTGGAGGCTGGCTATGACATTCGCACGGTGCAGGAGCTGCTTGGACATTCGGATGTTTCGACCACGATGATCTATACCCATGTGCTGAATAAAGGCGGGCGCGGGGTGATGAGCCCGCTGGATCGGTGAACTTCAATCCGGACAGTTCAGACGGGTTTTGCCTTGTATTTGACGCCCTTGTGGCCTTTGAGGTCGAGGTCCTGTGTCCACAGGGTGGCTTGATGTTCCCGTGCAGTGAGCAGAATGATGCTGTCGGCCATGGGTAATTGATGTTTGGCGGAGTACAGCGCGGCGGCCAGCGCGGTGTCGGCATTCAGTCCGACGATTTCTCCCCGCGTCATGAAGTCGGCTGCCTGGCGGGCGGGCTGTTCGCCGCGCAATAGGGCAACGCGTTTGCAGACCTCAAACACAGAAAGGCTGGGGACGATGAGGGATTCCGTGGCTTCGAGAACGGGCGCGAAGAAACCGGCATTGCCGCCGTTGGCAAAATATTCCAGCCAGCCGCAGGAATCGACCACATTCATACGCGATCATCCTCGCGTTCGATTTGGGTGTCGATTCCCGGCAAGAATCCGCGCGCGGCTGAAATGGGTTGCTCGGGTATCAGTTCGATATGATCGCCTTGAATACGCGCCCGGAGTTTTTGTCCGGGCTGGATGTTGAGCAAGCGTCGCAGGTCACGCGGGATGACGACCTGGAACTTGGGGGAAACGGTGATGGTTGTCATACGAAACTCCTTAAGTATTACGTTACCATAGCGTAATACTTTAAGTTGAACAACAGCATGACTGAAGATGAAACTTACATGCGCGCCGCGCTGGAGTTGGCCCGCCAGGGCTGGGATGCCGATGAGGTGCCGGTGGGCGCATTGGTGGTGTGCGGCGGCGAGATAGTTGGTCGCGGCTTCAATCAGCCCATTTCCAGCCACGACCCCACGGCGCATGCCGAGGTGATGGCGCTGCGCGATGCGTCGGCGCGTGTGGCGAATTACCGGCTGGTGGGCTGCACGCTATATGTGACGATGGAGCCGTGCGTGATGTGCGCGGGGGCGATTTTGCATGCGCGAATGGCGCGCGTCGTCTATGGTGCAAAGGAATACAAAACCGGCGCGCACGGCAGCATCATGGATGTGTTTGCCGAGCCGCGGCTCAACCATCATTGCGAGATCAGCGGCGGGGTGCTGGCAGCAGAATGCGCGGCGATAATTTCCGGATTTTTCGAGGCGCGCCGCCAGCAGAAAAAAAGGGAAGCGCAATGAACAATCTTTATATCGAAATCGACCTGCATTTGCAGCAGCTCTATCTGTGGGAGCCGCAGCCGGATGGCGATATGCTGATCCGACAGTATCCCATTTCCGGTGCGGCCAATGGTGCCGGATCGGAAAACGGCAGCTATTGCACGCCGCTGGGGCGGCACCGCATCGCCGAGAAAATAGGCGCCGGTGCACCATTATTTGCTGCGTTCAAGGCACGCGAGTTAACCGGAGAAATATGGACGCCTGAACTGGATGCGGCGAACCCGGGTCGTGACTGGATCCTCTCGCGCATCCTGTGGCTGGATGGTCTGGAACCGGGAAAAAATCAGGGCGGAACGGTGGATACGCACAATCGCTATATCTATATCCATGGCACGCACGAGGAGCACAAGATCGGCACGCCCGCATCGCACGGTTGCATTCGCATGAAGAATGAAGACCTGGCGGAGTTGTTTGATCTGGTGGATGTGGGTACCGAGGTGCGGATAGGGTGAATTGCAGCTGCTCGTGGTGATCGTGTCGTGTTTCGTTCGTGGTGAGTTTGTCGAACCATGGGTTTTTTCAAGGCTGGCAGCAGGGCAGCCCTTCGATTTCGCTCAGGGCGAACGGGTGCGAGGCTGGCGTTATTG
>JADMKH010000008.1 GCA_018780025.1 Thiobacillus sp. | reverse complement strand
TCTGGAAGGCAATGCCGTCGATGACGCCGATGATGTCGGCAATCTTGCGCGAGCTTTGCTTGATCGAGGCCATGGTCTCGACAACCCGGCCCACGACCTTTCCGCCGTTGGCTGCAATGTCGGCGGTGGACACCACCAGCTGGTTGGCATGACGCGCATGCTCGGCGTTCTGCTTCACAGTGCTGGTCAGCTCTTCCATCGAACTGGCGGTTTCTTCCAGGCTGGCTGCCTGCTGTTCGGTGCGCGACGACAAATCGAGGTTGCCCGATGCGATCTCGTTTGCGCCAGTATTGACCAGCTCCGTGGCTTCCTTGATCTGACCAACCAGGAGTTTGGTGTTGATCTGCAGCACGCGCAGCGATTGCATCAGCCTGGCCAGTTCGGCGATGCCCCTGGCTTCAATCTGTCCGGTCAAGTCGCCCGAACTCATGCGATCGATTTCAAACTGGCTGCGCTCCAGCGGCAAAACCATGCTGCGATAAAACAGGACGCCGCACACTCCAGACAACAGCACACCCATCGTCGAAATAGCCATCAGCCCATTCAGGTAGGACGCGCTGCCCCCCGACGTTGCCAGCCAGGCCAGAATGCCCGCACCCGCAAACACCGCCCCAACCATAACGGACGCCAGTGTCAACATTGCCTTGAGCGACATGTTTTTTGCCAGGCTGAACGAAGAACCTTTAATCACAACGCCTTCGCGAATCCTGAGCGACGAGTCGCCTGCCTTGATCGCACGATAGGCGGTTTCCGCCGCCTGAACCTGATCGCGGCCGGGCTTCACCCGAATCGACGCATAGCCCACGACTGTATGGTTTTCGATAATCGGGGCGGCATTGTCCATCACCCAGTAGTGATCGCCATTCTTGCAGCGATTTTTCACCAGGCCGGTCCAGGCCTTGCCTGCCTTGAGCGTGTCCCAGAAATCCGCAAACGCCTCGACCGGCATGTCGGGGTGGCGCACAATATTCTGCGGTCCCCCGATCAATTCGGCCTCGCTGAAACCGCTGATGTCGACGAAGTCCTGATTGATGTAGGCGATATTGCCGTGGAGGTCTGTTTTCGACACGATCGTATCCGTGTCTTTGAGGACATACTCGACATTGGTAACGGGCATATTGGAACGCATGGCTGATTTCCTTCTCAAGGATAAGCAAAGATAAACGTTGTCTTTGTTATATCGGCCTGCGATTCGCAATCCTTATGGCCAACCTGCACTTAAATGCCGGAAACCACCGCCTTAAAACGCTTCCCACTCGTTATTTCCGCCGCTGGCGACCGCCCGCCTCTTCGGTCGCGCGGTCGGCGCCGATGCAACCCTGGGCGTGGCCTTCATGCCCCTCAAGGTATTCGGCAACGCCTTGACTGCATGGCTCACCGGAATATCTCTGCTGGGGGTATGAATATCCGCCCGCGGGCTATGGACCATGCTGTCCAGCTTGAACACGCTTACCGCCTGGGCAAGTTTGTCGGCCTGATCCCGCAAGCTCTCGGCCGCCGCAGCGGCCTCTTCCACCAGCGCGGCGTTCTGCTGTGTCATTTCGTCCATCTCGGTAACCGCCTGATTGACCTGCTCGATGCCGGCACTCTGTTCCTGGCTCGCCTCGGCAATACCGCGCATGATTTCGGTCACCAGCTGCACCGAAGTCACGATATCGTCCATGGCCTCGCCCGTCTCGTCCACCAGCTTGCTGCCAGCATCGACCTTGCCGACCGAGTCTTCGATCAGCGCCTTGATCTCTTTGGCCGCACCCGCGCTGCGCTGAGCCAGGTTGCGCACTTCGGCAGCCACCACAGCAAAGCCGCGGCCCTGCTCGCCGGCACGCGCGGCTTCCACCGCGGCGTTCAGCGCCAAAATGTTGGTCTGGAAGGCTATGCCGTCGATGACGCCGATGATGTCGGCAATCTTG
>JADMKH010000196.1 GCA_018780025.1 Thiobacillus sp. | reverse complement strand
GCGACCGACGAGTTCAACCTCGACGAATTCAATGCCGGCAGCTACACCGAGGCGGTGCAGGAAAAAAACCACGCCGAGCACATCTCGATGGTGCTGTATCCCAACGACAGCAGCGAAAACGGCAAGGAGCTGCGGCTGCGCCAGCAGTATTTTCTGGCCTCGGCCAGCCTGCAGGATGCGCTGCGGCAATGGCGTTCGGCCGGCAATCGCGATCTGCAGAAATTTGCCGAGCTCAACGTATTCCAGATGAACGACACCCACCCCACCATCGCGGTGGCCGAGCTGATGCGTTTGCTGCTCGACGAGCACCGGCTGGTGTGGGACCAGGCCTGGGCCATCACCTCGCATTGCATGGCCTACACTAACCACACGCTGCTGCCCGAAGCACTGGAACGCTGGCCGGTCGCGCTGTTCGAGCGCCTGCTGCCGCGGCCGCTGGAAATCATTTACGAGATCAACGCGCGTTTCCTGCGCGAGGTGTCGATGAAATGGCCCGGCAACATGGATCGCCAGCGGCGCATGTCGATCATCGAGGAGGGCAGCGTGCGCCAGGTGCGCATGGCGTGGCTGGCCATCGTCGGCAGTTTCTCGATCAACGGCGTGGCGGCCTTGCACTCGCGGCTGCTGAAAGAAGGCCTGTTCCGGGATTTTGTCGAATTGTGGCCGGGAAAATTCAACAACAAGACCAACGGCGTTACCCCGCGCCGCTGGGTGGCGCATGCCAACCCCGGCATGAGCGCACTGATTACCAGCAAGATCGGGGATGCCTGGATTGCCGACCTGACCCAACTGGAAAAGCTCAAGCCGCTGGCCGCGCTTGAAAATACCGAATTTCACGCACAGTGGCACGCGTCTAAACGGGCTAACAAAGTCCGCCTTGCCGAACTGGTCAAAGTGAAGTGCGGCGTGGAATTCAATCCGGACGCCTTGTTTGATGTCCAGGTCAAACGCATCCACGAATACAAGCGCCAACTTCTGAACGTGTTGCATGTGATCCACCTCTACAACCGCGTCAAGCACGGGCGCCTGGAAGGCTGGGCAGACCGCTGCGTGCTGATTGGCGGCAAGGCCGCGCCGGGTTATGTCATCGCCAAGCGCATCATCAAGCTGATCAACAGCGTGGCCGAAGTGATCAATAACGATCCCGAGGTCGATGGCCGCATCAAGGTGGCTTTCCTGCCCAACTACCGGGTGACCAGCATGGAAATCATCGCACCCGCGACCGACCTGTCGGAGCAGATATCGACTGCCGGAAAAGAAGCGTCAGGCACCGGCAACATGAAATTCATGATGAACGGCGCCATCACAATAGGCACCTACGATGGCGCCAACATCGAAATTCTCGACGCGGTGGGCGCGGACAATTTCTTTCTGTTCGGGCTGCGGGCAGAAGAGGTTGAGGCCTTGCGCCCGAACTATCAGCCGCTGTCTTACGTGGAAAACGATCCGTCGCTGCGCGAGGTGATCGACCTCCTGGCATCCGGCCACTTCAACCCGTGCGAGCCGGGGATATTCGACATGCTTCTGGAAGCGCTCCTGAATCCGCGCGACCCCTGGATGGTGCTGGCCGATTTCCGCAGCTATGTCGACGCACAGCAGCGGGTGTCTCAGGCCTGGCAGGACAAGCAGAACTGGACGCGCATGAGCATCCTCAACACGGCGTCGAGCGGGTTTTTTTCAACCGATCGCACCATGCAGGAATACAACGCCGAAATCTGGAAGCTGACCTAGGCCAGCTTGTCTGTCAGGCGCGCGGCAACAAGGGTTTCTGGAATGCGGTGTGGAAACGCCCACGTGTGCTTTGCGGTTGATCCAAGTCCATGATGTTGAAAGCGGTGTTGATGGGTCATTGTCGGCCCGTTTCAGCCGTTGTGAGCGAAGAGCACATGGCTGGTATGTGTTCTTGAGCAGATGGGGGCTGAGATCGAATGTGGGGCAGCAGGTCGGCCAGAGCTGACGGTCACGCGTTTCACCTATAGCAGTCACATGATCCGTATTGGCATCGCATATCAGTTTCCGATTAGCATGCACGAATGGAATTCTTTGCCACGATAATTATTCCCGCCTCGGTTGCCGACCTGCAACGTCGTCTGACTATCAACGAACTGCCGCATTGGTGCGGTTCTATCGAAAAGGTGCTTAGCGACGCAAAGTCGAGTGGCGAAATCTACTGCGTATGGGGGACGTTTCTTACGCACCGCGAGGATTTGCGCCAGGGCGTGCGCTTCTCGTTACCCGAGTGTCCCAATGGCTTGCAATGGACCGTGACCACCGGGCAACCTCCCGACCCGCTCCAGACGGTTATTCACCTCACCATCAACCGCGCCGAACACGAACAGGATTTCATCGACTCCATCCGGCAGTTCATGAGTGACTGGAAGGCCGGGCTGGAGACACGCTGGTAAGTGAGCACGCGTCCCGTCAGGCTTAACGGGGGTGCAACCATTTTGGAAGACGTTCATAGGGATCGATCTTGACGGACGGATCGATGCTGACGCCGTGTTTTCGCAAACGGCTATGCAGTTGGCCTGACTTCAAGCTGTCGAACACATCGATGCCGCCGCCCTGAAAGTCGCCGCCGATGAAGATCTGCGGCAAGGTGACTGATCCCGTGCGGCGCTTGAGAACATCGAACATCTTGCCGCCGCGCTCGTCTTGCTGGTAGGCGACCGAATCGAGATCGATCGATTGGTAGGCGATGCCATACTCCGAGAACACTTTTCGAACCGAACCGCAGAACTCGCACCACTCGAATGCGAACATGACGACAGGCTGGTTCGGGTCGCGCAACAGGGCATCGACCTCGCGAGTGGCTGCTTCATCCAGGGCATATGCCGCTTCCACTGACACGGGTGCCGCAGGGGTGACATCGAAGCGAAATCCCGGCGTCGACCTCGATAATTCGAGCTCTTCCTCGGTCATTTCGACGGCGACGTCATCGAACAGCGGTGTGGAAAGATAGCGTTCTCCGGTATCGGGAAGCATGCACAGGATGTTGGCGCCCTGCGGCGCGGCGTGGGCGACCTGCAGCGCGCCCGAAAACGTGGCGCCCGCCGAGATGCCGACGAAGATGCCTTCCTGTCGTGCCAGTTCTCTGGCACAACGCAACGCGTCCTTGCCGTCGATCGACACGAAGCCGTCTATCCGATTGGCCGTCGTGACCTGCTCCGCGAGTTGGGGGATGAAATCGGGCGACCATCCCTGCATCAGGTGCGGTCGGGACCGGGGATGACTCGCGCGGCGTGATCCATCGCCAAGCCGTGCCTGCGCGATGCCGCTGGCCAGCATGGCCGCATTGTCCGGTTCGCAGACGATGATCTGCGTATGGGGGCTCTGCTCCTTCAGCACCCGCGACACGCCATTCAGCGTGCCACCGGTTCCAAACCCCGTGATCCAGTAGTCGAGCGAGACATCGGCGAAATCCTCGATGATTTCCACGGCCGTGGTGCGGGCGTGGATCTCCGCATTGGCCGGGTTCTCGAACTGGCGCGGTTGCCACCAGCCGTGTGCCTTGGCCAGTTCATCGGCCTTCGCCACCATCCCCGACCCCATCTCGCCGGCCGGCGTCAGCACGACCCTGGCGCCGAGAAATCGCATCAGACGGCGCCGCTCCACGCTGAAATTCTCGGCCATGGTGATGACCAGCGGATAACCCTTTTGCGCACAGACCATGGCGAGGCCGATGCCGGTATTGCCGCTGGTGGCTTCGACGATGGTCTGACCGGGCTTGAGTTCGCCGCGCCGTTCGGCGTCCTCAATCACGCCCAGCGCCAGTCGGTCCTTCACCGATCCCATCGGATTGAACGACTCCACCTTGACGTAGAGGTTGACTCCCGCCGGCCCCAGCTTGTTGATGCGAATCACCGGCGTGTGGCCGATGGTGCCCAGAATGCTGTCGAATCGCTTGCCCATCGCCTTCCCTTTCTTCCATGCCCATCCGCCGAATGTTGGCGGCAACACCCACTATAGGATTATTTGATTTCCCTTCATCAAGCTGCCGCTTTACGCCCTCTCGATACTCGGGCGGCCGTGTCATACACGAATGATGTTGCCCTTCAGCGAGTAGAGGATGGCGATCACCTCATTTTTCGCCCCCTCATCGATTTCATTCTTGTTCATCGCACCGACAATATCATCCATCACCGCTAGGTACTCCTGTTCACTGATGTTCATTCCCTTGTGTGCGGTGAGCATATCCTTGCCCGTGTAGACCTCCGGGCCGCCGGTGCCTGCGCAGAAGAATTCGCGCGCCATCCGTTTGGCGTGCTCCATGTCCTGGGTGTTCTCGAAGCGGGTTTTGACGATGGGGTTGTCCAGATGGGCCGCCATGACATCGTCCACGAGGCGGGCAATGCCTTCAGCGCCGCCCAGACGTTGGTATAGAGTAGTCGCCATGATGTTTTCCTTTCAGAGAAATGGGATTGCATAAAAAAGTCTTTTCCGCAGCCAGTCACAATGACTGGCTGACGACAACTTAAGCTGATGATTGCGATTTCAGGGTCGGGCGCGGGGTCAGGACCGCCAATACAGCCGCCATGGCAATCAGTACCGCAACGTCTCCAAAGAGGTGTCCGATGTGCTTGGTATTGGCGACAGACTGAATACCCGCATCTCCTGTGGGTTTGTTTTGCCAGCCCCAACATAGGGCCGGCATGTCTTGTTACTTGCCGCCGCCGTAGACCTACTGGATCGGCACGCTGGCGCTTTCGTCCACCGCTTTGGCTTTCACCTTAGCTGCGGGAGCGACTACAACCTCGACGGTGGCTTTCTTGGCGGGCTGGGCCTGTGCAGAGCACATCGGCAGCATGTCGATAGGCGCGCTGTACCCAAGGCTGGCATCGTCCAATGAACCATCGGGGTTCACGCAGAGTGCATGCGCATTCGCGGTGGCGACCAGGATGAGGGGTGCGAAAATGGTTTTCAGTACGTTCATGGTGTTGCTCCTTTTCAGGTTGGTTTGAAAAAATTTCAAAAAATCTGACCTTTGTGATGCGCCTCCGAGGCCGCATTCGGCGGCGCCTCGTTTACATACCTACCAGCTGGGCGGTATAGCCTGCTTCCCGGGCCTTCTCCAACAGGATCGCCGTGTTGGTTTTTTCCGGGTTATAGGCGACCATCAAGAGATGCTCCTTGCCTTCGTTAAACCCTGGCGAAACGACTCCCTCGACTTTTTGCATTGCACTTTCGAGCGTGGTGCGTGCTTCTTCGCTCAGGGTTTCATTGATGTGAATCATGACGTCGCTGATATTCATTTCGTGACTCCTTTAAAATTTGGCGCGCGCATGCGCCAGCTGGATTGTTGGAATAGCCAGCCACCTTGTGGTGGCTGGAAATAATGGCAGCGTGACTTCATGCCATTTGAGGTGCAGGTGGAAGGCCCTGCATGATGCTGCCGCGTACCGGGCGAGAGAAAAACGTGCGCACCAGAAAACCGAACGAAAATGGCACGTGACGGTTCCACGGCATCAGGGACAAGAGACGTGCCATCGCGCAGTAGCCAAAAATCGACCGCGCCCACGTTCCCGCAACAGGCAGCCAATACACGACCTGCATCGGCTCCGGCCACGCCACCAGTACCAGGATCAGGAACCAGAACCGGACCTGAACGGTAAACGCTGACAGGCTGTGCTCACGCATTGTGAAATGAATGAGCTGTATCCCGGACAAGCCGATCGCCAGGACGAAGCCGGTTGCGTGGCCCGCCACGCCCGCTGTGAGCAGGCACGCTGTTGCGAGCCAGTACCACCAGTCAATTTGTTTGTAATCGATCATGAACATGTGACACCTCCTTTTAATCATTCGTGAGTACTTCAATCATGTCGGGCCAAAGCATCCCGACACATGCTGTGCGATACGCAGGGCATTTCCACCCACTACGTGCGCGTGATCACCACCTCGACGTATTCACTCGGGGCCACCAGCGTGCCATCGGTCGCGCGATTGAATTTTTCGGCCAGCGCGAGCAGATCGGCGGTGAGTGATGACTGATGCTCGGCGTCCAGCGCCCCGAACGCCTTGTGCATCGGGCCGTAAAAAGTACGGAAAACTTCCAGCCAGTGGGCCGCGTTGCGATAGCGGAAGGCGAAGTTCTTGTGCTCGATTGCAATCGAGTCGCTTTGATCACCGAACAGTTCGCGTAACCGTGCCTCCGTCCCCCACAGCGCGGGAGACTTGACGCCTGCAGGTGGGGGCAGGTACTTGCCGATGAGCTTGAATATCTCACCGACGAAACTGGTCGGCGTCCAGTTTGCAAGTCCGATCCGGCCGCCGGGTTTGCAGGCACGTGCCATTTCCGATGCGGCCTTGTCCTGGTCTGGCGTAAACATCACGCCGAAGGTCGACATCACCACATCGAAGCTGTGGTCGGTGTAAGGCAGATTCTCGGCATCCGCCTGCTCAAACTTCACCTGCAGGGCCTCTGCACTTGCCCGGGATTGCCCGCGCTCGAGCAATGCGGGGACGTAATCGGTCGAGACGACGTCGCACCAGCGCCGTGCAGCGGCCAGGGTCGCATTGCCGTTACCGGCGGCGACATCGAGCACACTTTCACCGGCACGCAGATCAAGTGCTTCGCACAGCGACTCGCCGACGATCTGCAAGGTGGTGCCCACAACCGCATAGTCGCCGGCGGACCAGGCAAGGTGTTGCTTGTTCTTCACGGCCA
Source organism: Thiobacillus sp. (assembly GCA_018780025.1). Classification (GTDB taxonomy): domain Bacteria; phylum Pseudomonadota; class Gammaproteobacteria; order Burkholderiales; family Thiobacillaceae; genus Thiobacillus. The sequence continues at coordinate 6,513 of JADMKH010000196.1, read as the reverse complement.
CAAGGTCGACGGCAACGGGAGAACTGGAGAGGACGACTGACATGGCAAGACTCCTTATGTTTGGGTCAGGACTCGTCAGGGTGGTGAACGCGGTCCTGTTGCGCATCGTGGGTATCGCAAATCGCGATGGCCTATCGACGTGCTCATTTCACTCCAATGGCATGGAAGTCGGGTCACCCAAAGCGGGACAAATAGCGGGACAAATAGCGAATACCAAGTCTGCTAGACTCAGAGTCGTCGAAAACCACAAGGGGCCGGGGGGGCCGGACGACGTGCAAGACAGGACGGATTCGTTTGGCTACTGGCTACGGCGGCGGCGCAAGGCACTGGATCTCACACAGGGTGCGCTCGCCCAGAAGGTCTGTTGCTCCGGTTTCACCATCCGGAAAATAGAGGCCGACGAGCGTCGTCCCTCGCGGCGGCTGGCTGAACGCCTTGCCACGGCGCTTGCCATCCCTGAAGACGAGCAACGCGATTTCCTCAATGCGGCCCGTGCGCTGCACCCCACCCACCTTATGCGACTGGATCCCGGGCCCATCGGTACCGACACGCGTGCTGACGTATCAGACGCATCGATCCTTTCCCCGTCTGACTCGCCCGTCTGCATCGCGAGCGATACCCCTCCATTCGTCGGCCGCAACAGGGAGTACGGTCTCCTCATCGGACTCGTCGCGCGGCTCACCGCAGGTACCGGCTACACCGTCCTCATCGATGGCGAACCGGGAATCGGCAAGAGCCGGCTGCTGTGTGAGCTTGTGCGCTATACACACGCGCTGGATTTGCCCACGCTCTCTACGAACTGCTACGAGATCGAGCGCGCCATGCCGTACCAGCCCGTGGTAGACCTCATTACGCGCGCACTCGACCGCATCCCGGCCGACACGCTGCGCACCCTGTCACCCGTATCGCTCGCCGAGCTCGCAGCACTGGTACCCGAGGTGAGTGAACGTTGTCCTGACCTGCCCCAGTTGTCGAACGATTTCCCCGAGGCACGGCAGGCACGGCTGTCCCGTGCCGTGGATCAGTTACTGGAAGCCTCGCGAGGCGGGCGCCCGTTTGTGCTCATGGTGGACGATATCCAGTGGGCCGACGACGCCAGCGCGCAAGTGCTGCATTTCCTTGCACGGCAAGCCGCGCAGCGTTCGATGCTCGTGATCTACACCTTTCGTGATGAAGCCGTCGACAGTGACGAGCGGTTTGCGCAGATGGTCGAAAGCCTGCGGCGCGACACCGACGCGCGCCGTGTACCCCTCGCCCGACTCGGGTATGCCGACACCGAGAGCCTTGTCGCGGCACTCGCCGATGCGAACCTCGATGCACATGGCCTGGCCGAACGCCTGCACCGCGAAACCGAAGGCAATCCGTTCTTCCTGATGTCGATCCTGCAATCTCTGAGCGAAGGCGAGACGCGACTGGAAACGCGCGTGCGCGGCGCACCGGGCTTGCTCCCGGACGCGTTGCGTGCCGCGGTGCGCGTGCGTCTCACGCATGTGCCCAAAGCGATCCGGCCGGTACTCGAAACGGCCGCGGTCCTCGGCCGGCGCTTCGACTTTGACACGCTGCTTGATGTGACGAACGAACCTGAGGCACACCTGCTCGACGCGGTAGAGGCGCTCGTCAAACGCCATCTTCTGCATGAAGAACCCGAAGGGGGTATCTACGATTTCAGCCACGACAAGCTGCGCGAAGTGGTCTACCGAGACATCGGTGGCGCACGGCGCAAACTGCTGCATCAGTCTGTGGCCGAATCGCTGGAACGTCGTGGTGAAGGCTCCATGCATGAACGTGTCGCCCAGCTGGCTGGCCACTACGAACGCGCGCAAATCTGGTCAAAGGCGCTCGACAATCTGATTCTGGCCGCCGAACATTCTCAGGCACTGTTCGCCATGCGCGATGCCTTGCACTGGCTGGATCGCGCAGTCGCATTATCCGAGTCGAACCCGGAGTCAGTGGACGCGCACCAACGCCTGGCTATCTACAAACAGCGGGGCGCAGCGCGCGCACAGGCCGGGCAGACGCAAGGCGCCGTTGCCGATATCCGCCGCGTAATCGATGCGTTGCGTGCCGGCGGCGAGCGTGAAAAAACGCGAGATGCGCTGATCCAGTTGGGCATGGCCTATCGGCGTGCAGACCAATATGAAGAGGCGACCGAATGCCTCACCGAAGCGCTGGAGGAGTCCAACGCAATGCACGATGAACATCACGCCGCCGACACTCTCTATCACCTTGGAACGGTCGCGTGGAGTACCGGGAAAAACGATCAGGCGATCGGATTCCACCAGCAGGCGATCGAGATATGCGAGCGCACGGGCTTCACCGATCTCGTCGCGGTGCAGGCTTACCATGGCCGCGGCGAGGCGCACTTCGCGAACGCAGAGCCTGCATCGGCGATCGCGTGCTATACCCAGTCGCTCGAACTGGCTCGCGGCATCGGCGACAAGAGCTACGAGTCCGAAAACCTGATGATGATTGGCCATGCCTGCCTCGGTACCAAAGGGTTCGGCGACTACCCCCGAGCCATGGCGAACTTCGAGTCGGCACTCGACATCGCGCGTTCCGCCGATCTGCAGTGGCACATGGGACCGACCCTGCTCGGTCTCGACCATGCCCGGGCATGCACAGGCCACTACGGTGAGGCGTGGACCAGTATTCAAAACACCCTGCACGAACTCGAAAGTATCCGGCAGGTGCGCTATCAGTTCATCGCCTACGATTTCATCGGCCTTCTCCTGCTTGATCTCGGCCTGAACGAACAAGTGGTCGAACAACTGGAGCGCGGACGCACGCTCGGGCACGACACCGGCATCCTGTTCTGGCGCGCCACGATCGACACGCACCTTGCGGTCGCGCGGTCACGACTCGGGCAACAGGTCGAAACATCCGCGCTGCAGACCACACTCGAACAAACGCGGCGCACGTCGGAGCGCTATATGTTGGTCCGGTGTCTCGACGGACTTGCAGAGATCACCCTCACGGCAGGGGATGCGAGTCGCTGCCGCGCGTATGGTGACGAACTGCTCGCAATCGCCGAACCGAACGTCCTGCGCGAACTCGAGGCGGCCGCGCGGCGCTGGCGCGGTGAAGCGCTGTTTGTGGAGAAAAATTATGTGGCTGCACAGGCAGAGTTGTCCCGCGCCGCTGAACTCGCAGAGAATGTCGGCCGTGTGCGGCTGCAGATGGACGTACAAGCCGCGCTGGCCCGCACACTTGCCGCGCAGGGCCAGCGTAGCGCCGCGCAGCACCACAGTGCCAAGGCACGCGCGATTGCGGAGGAAATCGAAAAGAGTCTGGAGTTTTCGGGGCTTGAGGCACGGCTCCACCTCCGTTGACAGCCCGTGTATCTGACAGGTTCGGCCAATTATTTCATTTCTGGATGTCTGTCGTGTTGCCTATAAGTCCAACAATCTCCTCGACCTAGTGGACCGTCGGTTAAGGGTTCGTTAAACGTCTGCTTTCCGAAGCAGCCAATACCCGCTTCGGCCGATGACCCGGCATCCGCCTCTAATGTTTGGATGGCGGTTCTACTGCTGATTTCAGACGTAGGTCAGGTTGAGGTTCGTATGCCTGCAACGGGTCGAAAGGGTGAGTAGGCATTTTCGACAAGAGGTTGTGACGATTTATCGCCGCTGATTTTTCGTTGGCACCCGTGCTGTTTTTCTTTGAAACAAACATCCTCTCCTGAAATCGCCCCTGCTCTCCTGGAAAACTTCCGAACCGATTGAAATGCGGTTTTTAGGGCTTTGGGCCGATATCAGTCGATGGTTGATCGAGGCCTCGCGCCTGATCGTGCGTCCGCGCGAGCCCAATCGGGATGAACTGTGTTGCAGGCTGTAGATGGGTTGCTGCTAGCGGACAGGCAGGGTGGCAAATGTGCCGCCGTTCAATATCGAAGCTTCGAGACTGCGCACAAGGATGACCACGTTGTGGCTGCCGAGGAGGTTGATGAACAGCTCGCTGGCGAAGCACCGGCCATCGCGGCGCCGGGCCTGAAAGGAAAAGGCACAGTGGCAGAGATGGGCCAGCCGTGAGTTGATGCGGCCTTCCTGCACCAGTTCGGTGTCCGGTAGCTGCGGAAGGAGCATGGAAACATGATGGCCCGCCAGCTCCTCTGGCAGGTAGCCAAACACCTGTTCACAAGTGCGGCTGCAGTCGCGGATCACGCCCAGGTCATTGAGCGTGAGCACCGCCAGATCGATCTTTCCAGCATCGGGAACGCCGGATATAGCATGCGTGTTCACTTGAGGAAATTTCATCTGCAGGCTGTTTGCTGTCGCCATGATGGACTGCTTCCGTTATCGGCCGGGAATGCTCCCGAGGGTCTACAATCCTGACCCCGTAAAATAAACAATCCGTGACAGAAAAATGAATTTTGTGTGCATTCGAAAGGTCAGCAACGCTGACTGAGGTAGCAAGGTAAACGAATATCGGTATAGATTTAGGCTCAAGTTTTCAAAACACCAAGGATGAATTGCGATGAGAAAGACGACTTTTGACGAGTACCTCGAAAAAGCCAGGCTTTTGAGCGAGGAGGAAACCGAGCGTTTGCTGTCGAGAACGCGATCAAAATTAATGCGCAGACTGGAAAACGGAAAAATAACTGCGCTGGAAGTTGTGGCAATACAGCTTGAGATAGAGAATGAAGATTTGGGTGAATGGCGAAAGAAGATGGCTGAAATAAGGAAAAAAAACGAAAGCCAAGTAGCCAGCTGCCGCAAGCCCGAGGGCGAACGCATCGTTATGTAACAGGGGTGTACTTGAGGTAAGAACAGCCAAGCTCGTTTGCGAATCTGGCGAATCTGAGTGACGCCTCGGTGGTTGCTGCGGTACGTCGTCTGGAAGTCATCAAGACAGGACGCCCCGTCAAAAAGTCAAAATAGTTTCATTCTGGCGATGTGGGTAAGACCTTTGGACAGAACGTAAAAATACCCACCTGATCTACCCAGTTTGCCGTCAGGGTAGGTGCTTGTTTCGATAGGAGTTTTGTTATTCCGGCAAGTGCAGGAATCCATTAAAACCTGAGGTCCCCGGTTTTTTCCGGAGTGACGATTTGTTCAGCGTTTCCGGTCAGAGATACCCAATCCGATCTTCGTTAGCCAATAGCCGGCAGCCAGGAAATATCGCTTCAACTGCCGATTCTTGATGCCAATAAAAATGGCTCTTTCACCGTTAGCTGTTGGCAATAGCCAGCCGTAGGTCGGCAACATATGTCCCGCAGGGACGGTAAGCCGGACTTTGCCGACACTCAGCTGGCCGCCGTCCGTTGCGTCGGGAAGGTGTGCCCGACCTACTGCCGGCCCGTGTTTCCAGGGTTATTGCAAGGAACAACGCGCAACGCTGAAAGAGCCAATAAAAAAGCCGGAAAAGCCCGGCTTTTTTATTGGGTGGCGGCGTTACGCCGCCTGCACCGGAATGGCGTGGCGGGTGTCGAGGATGCAGTTGCCTTCGCCGATGTAGACCAGCTCCGGTTCATATCTCGCCAGTTCCAGTTCGTTGTAGACCGCGTAGGTAGCGATGATGATGAGGTCGCCTGGATTGGCTTTATGCGCAGCCGCGCCGTTCACCGAAATAATGCCCGATCCGTGTGCTGCACGAATGGCATAGGTGGTGAATCGCTCGCCGTTGGTGACGTTGTAAATCTGGATCTGCTCGTATTCGTGGATATTTGCAGCGTCCAGCAGTGCGTCATCGATGGCACACGAACCTTCGTAGTGCAGTTCGGAATGGGTGACGGTTGCCCGATGAAGCTTGGACTTGAGCATCGTTCTTTGCATGACGGTGCCCTCACGAAAAATGGACAGCCATTATAAAACTTCAGGGCAAATTACCCAACAGGGAAAAATCGATGTTGTCGATCAGTCGGGTTGAGCCCAGCCAGGCCGCGCCCAGTACGACAAGCCGGGTGCTGCCGGGCGTGGGAGGCTGCAGGGTGGTGGCGTCTCGCAGCGCAACATAATCGACGCGCCAGCCTGCCATTTTCAGGTGGCGGCTGGCGGTGGCGCACAAGGCCTCAAAATCGCGCGCTCCCGCCAGAATGGCCGCAACGATGATGACCAGCTGGTTGTGTAACTGTGCCGCCTGGACGCGTTCGGATGCGCTGAGATAGCCATTGCGCGAACTCATGGCCAGGCCATTGGCTTCGCGCAGGGTGTCGCCCGCCAGAATTTCCATCGGCAGGTTGAATTGCCGGACCAGTTCGCGAATAACCAGCAACTGCTGGAAATCCTTCTTGCCGAACACGGCCACTTTCGGCTGCACCAGGTTGAAGAGCTTCAGCACCACTGTGGCGACGCCGCTGAAATGGCCGGGGCGGAATGCGCCGCACAAATCCTGCGCCAGGCTGTCGGGCGGGCGGGCGGTAAAGGTTTGCGGCACGGGGTAGACCTCGGCCACCGCGGGCGCAAACACGATATCGCAGCCTGCTGCGGCCAGCTTTTCGCAATCGGCATCCAGCGTGTGCGGATAACGCTCGAAATCCTCGCCGGCGCCGAACTGCAGCGGGTTGACGAAAATGCT
>JADMKH010000273.1 GCA_018780025.1 Thiobacillus sp. | reverse complement strand
CGCGCCCCATCGCGGAAGCAGACTATTTCCCGGTGCTGTTCGGACAGGCCGATCCGTCCGCACTGTTTGCCAACGCGGCCGAATACCAACGCTTTCAAGCGCTGTTCGCTCGACGCTGGAAAGAAATTGTGCGTGCGCTATCCGCCCCGATCGATAGCCTGACCGATCCCCACGCCCTGTCTCCGCTCATCATGGACTGGGAAGGCATGCTCAACGATATGCCGATGCAGGAAGCGGCCGCATTCGAAGCCGAAGGGGTGCCGCTTTACGCCAGCATCTGGGCGGCCGGGTTTTTGCAGGTGGTGGAACACTGGGAAGACGACTGGACGCTGCCGCCGGACAGCAAGGACGAGGCCTTTGTCGATGAATTGCTCGATCCGTTTTATGTGCTGATGACCCCGCCCGAAGAATGGACAGACGAAGAGCAGCAGACCAGCCGCGAGGATTACGTCGCATTGGCAATCTGGAGCTGTTATGAGCTGTGCGAATTCTGGCGCGACCGCGGCCAGGCGCCACGTAAATAAAATATTTGTAACCTGAACCTTGTAAGCTGCGTCCGCTATGAACCTCGTCCTGTTTGATCTCGACAATACGCTGCTCGCCGGCGACTCCGACTACGAATGGGGTCAGTTCCTCATCGCCAAGGGCGCGGTCGACGGCCCTCACTACGAAGCCAAGAACCGCGCCTTCTACGAAGACTATAAAGCCGGGCGGCTCGATATCTACGCCTTCCTCGCGTTCGCCCTGCGCCCGCTGGCCACCCACTCGCGCGCGCAGCTCGACGCCTGGCATGCCGAATACATGGCCACCCGCATCAAGCCGATGATCACCCAGGCCGCGCGCGATCTGGTGAAGCGCCATCTCGACAAGGCCGACCTGGTCGCTGTCATCACCGCCACCAACAGCTTCGTCACCGGACCGATCGCCAGGGAGTTCGGCATCCCCCACCTGATCGCCACCGACCCCGAGGAAATCGACGGCCGCTTCACCGGCGAAGTCGCCGGCACGCCCTGCTTCCGCGAAGGCAAGGTCACCCGCCTCGAACACTTTCTCCAGGCCCACGGTACGCGGCTGGATTGCCTCAGCAGCAGCTGGTTCTACAGCGATTCGCACAACGACCTGCCGCTGCTTGAAAAAATCCAGCACCCCGTCGCGGTCGACCCCGACCCCGCGCTGCACGCCCGCGCGCAGGAACAAGGCTGGCCGGTCATCTCGCTGCGTCATTCATAATACGATTTGTTGTTCTGAATTGACCGCCATGTCCACACCCACCACACTTGCCGAAAGCGTCGCTCACCAACGCGAGGTGCTGGCCAATCTGCTGCGCGAACCGCTGGCGCTGGCCGCACAGACATGCAGCCGGGCATGGCCCAGCCGCGCCGGACTCAATGCTGCACTGACGCATGCGCTGGCCTCCGTGCCCGCATGCAAATACCTGTATGCATTGGACACCCAAGCGATCCAGCTCTCCGACAACATCAGCCACGAAGGCCTGATCGAAACGGATTACGGGCGTGTACGCGCCGACCGTCCCTACATGCGCGAAGCGGTGCCAAACCGGGGGTTTTTACTGTCGCAGGCCTACATCAGCCTGCGCGCCAAGCGGCCCTCGCTCACCGCCATCCAGATCGTGCGCGACGATGACGGCCAGGTGCTCGGCTTCGTCGGCGCCGATTTCGACCTGCGCGACCTGCCGATCACCGGAAAACTCTACGACGAACCCACTTACTGGCGGCAAATCAAGGGCGACCCGGCGATTCGCGGCGCAGTGTTCCATCAGACCCGCTGCGACAGCCAGATGGATCTGAACATCGACACCGTGCTCGGCGTGATAGAAGAGCTGATGACCGATCGCGGCGTGTTCCACGGCAAGCTGCATTTTTCCAGCAGCCGCGCCACCATCTGGCTGGTCGACG
>JADMKH010000072.1 GCA_018780025.1 Thiobacillus sp. | reverse complement strand
ATGGCTGCCCGGCTTCCTGGTAGGCGCGCTGTTCCAGTTCCAGCATCTTCTTGCCCAGTTCGCCGCTCTGGATGGCCAGCAGACTGCGGTCGAGCAGCACGCCATTGCGTTCCATGCGAAACAGGATGGCCGCCACCGGAAGCTCGATCTGACGGTAGACGTATTCGAGTTTGTCAGAGGCGGTGATCTGCGGCGCGAGCGCGTCGCGTACGCGCAGTGTGACGTCGGCGTCTTCGGCCGCGTATTCGCTGGCGCGTTCGATTGACACCTGCTCGAAGCCGATGCGCGAGGCGCCCTTGCCGGTGACGTCGTCGTAGCTGATGGTCGCGAGGCCGACATGTCGGGTAGTGAGGCTGCCGAGTTCGTGCGACTGGTGGGCTTCCAGCACATACGACTGCAACAGCGTGTCGTCGAGCACGCCGCTGTGTTCGACGCCGCCGAGCGTAATGCCGTAGTTGGCAAAAATGTGGCGGTCGTATTTGAGATGCTGGCCGATGATTTTAGGCGTCGGGTTTTCGAGCAGGGGCTTGAGTCTGGCCAGCGTGGCATCACGGTCGAGCTGTTGCGGCGCGCCAGCATAGTGGTGCGCCAGTGGTACATAGGCGGCGACGCCTGCTTCGGTCGCAAACGAGATGCCGACCAGTTCGGCCTGCATCGCATTAAGGCCGGTGGTTTCGGTATCGAGCGCATATGCCGGCGCGGCGCTCAGCCGGTCGATCCAGGCATCGAGTGCCGCTTCGGTCAGGATGGTTTCGTAATGCGCACGATGGTCGCCACTGGCGTCCTGTTCGGGTGTGGCCGGGTCGGCGACAGTCGCTGTTTCGAGTTCCCTGAGCCAGGTCCGGAACGCATAGCGCTCAAACAGCGGACGCAGCACGTCGAGATTGCGCGGCTGCAGCGTCAGGCTGTCCAGACCAAATGGCAACTCGACATCGGTCTTGATCCTGATCAGCGTGCGCGCCTGCGGCAGCCAGTCGAGCGCGGCACGCAGGTTGTCGCCGACTACGCCCTTGATGGCATCGGCGTGGGCCACCAGATTGTCGAGCGAGTCGTATTCGGCAAGCCACTTGACCGCAGTCTTGGGACCGCACTTGCTGACGCCCGGCACATTGTCGACGCTATCGCCGATCAGCGTCAGGTAATCGATGATGCGATTCGGCGGCACGCCGAATTTGGCCGTCACGCCGGCTTCGTCGAGCGTTTCCTCGCTCATGGTATTGACCAGCGTGACGTGGTCGTTGACCAGTTGCGCCATGTCCTTGTCGCCGGTGGACACAATGCTGCGGATGTTTTGTTTGGCGGCTTCCACAACCAGGGTACCGATCACGTCGTCGGCCTCGACGCCGTCGATGACGATCAGCGGCCAGCCTTCGGCGCGGATCGCTTCATGCAGCGGCGCGATCTGGCTGCGCAGATCGTCCGGCATCGGCGGCCGGGTGGCCTTGTAATCGGCATACAGATCGTCGCGGAAGGTCTTGCCCTTCGCGTCGAAAACGCAGGCGATATAGTCTGCCGCGTACTCGCGGCGCAGCTTGTGCAGCATCGACAGCACGCCCTTGATGGCGTTGGTCGGTTCGCCTGCCGGATTGCGCAGATCGGGCAGCGCATGGAATGCGCGATACAGATACGACGAGCCATCCACCAGCAGCAGGACTTTTCCGGTCGCGCCCGAAGCCGATTGATTTACACCGTGTTGATTTACACTGGGCGGGTTCAATTGAGTAGCAGTCACGAGGCGCACACCATGCATTTTGATAAATTACCGATTTCCGCCGACCCCACCCGTAGCGCCGAAAATGATTACTCGGCGCGCGAATCGTGGCGGATGCTGGGGATTATGGCAGAGTTCGTGGAGGCGACCGAACGGCTGGCATCCATCCGGCCGGCGGTCTCGATCTTCGGCAGCGCACGCACGCCGGCCGACCACGCGT
>JADMKH010000163.1 GCA_018780025.1 Thiobacillus sp. | reverse complement strand
GCCAGCATCGGGCCGCGCAGGCCCTTGACCAGGCGGATATGCAGCCAGGCGGCGTAGTTCAGCCACACGATCAGCGCCCAGGTTTCCTTCGGGTCCCACGACCAGTAGCCGCCCCAGGCTTCAGCGGCCCACATCGCGCCGAGTATGGTGGCGATGGTGAAGAAGGCAAAGCCGATCGCGATCGACTTGTACATGACATCGTCTATCACTTCCAGCTTGGGCAGGCGGGTGGCGAGGATGCCGCGCTGCGCCAGCAGATAGGCGACGCCGAGCATGGCTGCGATGGAGAAGCCGCCGTAGCCGACGAAGTTGGCCGGTACGTGTATCTTCATCCACCACGATTTGAGCGCGGGCACCAGCGGCTGGATTTCGTGCGCGCCGCGGTCGAAGGTGTACCACAGGATGAAGCCGACCGCCGCCGAGATCACCAGCAGCACGAAGGCACCCATCTGGCGGGTCTGGCTGCGGGCTTCGTAATACAGGTACATCATCGCGGTGATGAGGGAGAACAGGACGAACACTTCGTACAGGTTGGATACAGGGATATGGCCGACGTCGATACCGATCAGGTAGGACTCGTACCAGCGCACCATCAAGCCAATCCAGCCGAATGCGACCGCCGCCCAGGTCAGCGCGCTGGCAGTTTTCAGCGTGAATTCGGCGCGCGCCAGCAGGCCTGCCCAGTAGCTCAGCGTGGCGAACCCGAACAGCGCACACATCCACATGATGGCGGCCTGGCTGGAGATCAGGTATTTGAGGAAGAAGGCCTCTTCCATGCGCGCCAGGCTGCCCTGGTACTGGCTGATCGCGAACAGGCTGATCGCGCCGACCACGATGAACAGCGGGCGGAATGGTTTCCAGAACCAGCCGGACACCACAAGCGACGGAATCGTCGCCAGCAGGATGCCTTTTTCATAAATATCCATGTACTCGCCAAAAAGCGACAGGGCATAAAGCCCGCCAGCAGCGACAATGGCGGAAAACAGCCAGTCAAACCACGACAGGCGTTTCAATAACGGGGCAGGTTGATTTAGAGCGAGTTCCATGATGCGATCTCCGGGTTGTTGTGGCGGGCGTGGACGGTTATTTTGCGAGCGTGTCCAGCGCCTGCGCGTGTAGCGTAAATTCTTTCTCGAAATCGATGGTGTGCTTGGCTGACGACATTGCCAGCAGCGCATGGCCCGGCTTGATACGCACCCAGACCCGGCGCTCACGCACATAGAGCATGAAGAATACCCCGAGCGTCAGCAAAAGCGAACCGAAATAGACCACGTTCTGGCCGGGTGAGCGGGTCAGTTGCAGGCCACTCGCCTTGACTTCGTCATACTGGGCCAGTTGCAGATAAACCGGTGCACCATAAACGAACATATCGCTCATGCTGTTAAGCGTGTCGCGCACCAGCCAGCCGGTGGCATCGTCTGTTTTCGGCGGGGGCAATCCGTTCTGACGGTTGGCGATTTGCAACGCCTCAAACGCGGCCAGTTCGAGTATGCGCAGATAAGTCCCTGCGGCCTTCTCCCCTTCAGCGGCAGGAACCTTGTCTTCGATGAACTTGCCCAGCGATTGAAATCCGCCTTCGGCAAACAACGCCAACACCTGGGTGGCGCTGAACTTGAGTTTGGCTTCGATTTCGGTATTCCAGGCATTTTCCGGCAGTGCCTGACGCGCAAAGCGGGCAGCGATTTCAGGGCGCAATGCTGCGTTCAGCAACGCCCCCCGCAGCCGCATGAAGCTGTCAATGTTTCCGCCCGCATCGAGCGGCATACGCATATAGCGGAAGGCATCGTTCGGCGATTCGCGTACCCCCGACATCAAATACCAGCGGCCGTCCAGTTCCAGCGGCAGCATGTAATTGCTGAACTCCAGCGCTTGCCCGCGCGCATCGCGCAGCTTGAACTGGAAGCTCGGGCCGACGTTGCGCAGATGCCGCTT
>JADMKH010000312.1 GCA_018780025.1 Thiobacillus sp. | reverse complement strand
TGCTGGCGCTGATGGCTTCGGGCCTGGGCGGCCAGCGCTTCGCCTTCCACGGCTACCTGCCCGCCAAGGAACCCGAACGCAGCCAGAAAATTCGCGAGCTTGAAATCACCGCGCGCCGCGACCGCGCCACCCAGTTATTCATCGAAACGCCCTACCGCAGCGTGGCGCTGATGGATGCGCTGACTACCACGCTGGCGCCCGGCACCTTCATCAGCGTCGGCGCGGATCTCAGCCTGCCGGGGCAGTTGATCCAGACCCGTAGCGCAAAAAACTGGCGCGGCCAGACCGATGCGGTCAAGGACCGGCTGGTGGTGTTCGGGATCGGGATTTAAACGCTCAGAACGCCGTCAATGCTTGCGCCGGCTCGACGCAGGCGCCGTCTCGCGAGGCGGGGAATCGCCCGAGACATCCATGATGCGCACCTTGATGGTTTTCCCCTTCAACTTGCCCGTAGCCAGCCTGCGCTGCGCTTCGTGTGCAATCCCCTGCTCCACTGCGACATAAGTGGACATGTCGGTAACGGTGATTTTGCCGATCTGCGCACTGGTGAAGCCGGCGCCGCTGGTGAGCGCGCCCAGCACGTCGCCGGGGCGAATCTTCTCTTTGCGTCCGCCCAGAATCTGCAAGGTCGCCATCGGCGGCACCAGCGGTTCATCGCTGGCGGCTTGCAGTTCGCTGAGCGGATGCCATTCAGGCTCCGAGCCCAGTTCCTGAACGATATTGGCCACGCGCCGCATCTGGTTGGCGCTGGCCAGACTCAGCGCCCAGCCGTCCTGATCGGCGCGGCCGGTGCGGCCGATGCGGTGGATATAGACCTCGGGGTCCGGCGTGACATCGACGTTGATCACCGCTTCGAGCTGCGCGATGTCGAGGCCGCGCGCGGCCACGTCGGTCGCCACCAGCACCGAACAACTGCGGTTGGCGAACTGCACCAGCACCTGGTCGCGTTCGCGCTGTTCCAGTTCGCCGTGCAAGGCCAGCGCGTGAAAGCCCTGGTCGCGCAAGACCTGCAGCAAATCGCGGCATTGCTGGCGGGTGTTGCAAAAGGCCAGTGTGCTGACCGGGCGGTAATGATTGAGCAGCAGCGCCACCGCCTGCAAACGCTCTTCCTTGCTCACTTCATAGAAACGCTGGCGAATCTTGTCGTTCTCGTGCCGCTCCAGCAGTTTCACCTCTTGCGGCTGCCGCATGAAACGCCGGCTCAGTTCCCCAATCCCCTCGGGATAAGTCGCGGAAAACAGCAGGGTCTGGCGTTGGGCGGGGCACTGTCGGGCGATGAAGGCGATGTCGTCGTAAAAGCCCATGTCCAGCATGCGGTCGGCCTCGTCGAGCACCAGCGTATTGAGGCCATCCAGATTCAAACTGCCGCGTTGCAGGTGATCCATGATGCGGCCCGGCGTGCCGACGACGATGTGGGCGCCATGCTCCAGGCTCGCCATTTGCGGGCGCATCGTCGAGCCGCCAACCAGGGTCAGAATCTTGATGTTCTCCACACTGCGCGCCAGCCGGCGCAACTCCTGCGCCACCTGATCGGCCAATTCACGCGTTGGGCACATCACCAGCGCCTGCACGCCAAAAAATCGTACATTCAGATTGGTCAGCAGGGTCAGCCCAAACGCCGCCGTCTTGCCGCTGCCGGTCTTGGCCTGCGCAATCAGATCGTGGCCCGCCAGCGCAATCGGCAGGCTGGCCGCCTGGATCGGCGTCATGTTCAGGTAACCCAGCTGCCGCAGATTGGCCAGCACGGCGGGCGCCAGCGGGAGTTGATCGAAGGGCGCGCCGGCGGAAGCGGTGTCGGCACACGGAGAGTCGGGCGTGGGAATGTGTTGATCGGTCATGCTGGATTATACGGGGACACGAAGCGGGGGTCAGTCCGGGAAATATGGGCCCATCCCAAAAGAGTCGAACTATTGATCCGGCATCATTTATCCGAGAGAGGGAGTAGG
>JADMKH010000128.1 GCA_018780025.1 Thiobacillus sp. | reverse complement strand
TACGTCAAAGCCCGCACCGGCATGCCGCTCGCCTGGACCTACCGCTTCCTGCGCTGGTTTCACGGCCCCGCGCGCGCCGTCATGGCGCCCACCCCCGCCGTCAAATCCGATCTGGAAGCCTTCGGCTTCAACAATGTCGTGCTGTGGTCGCGCGGCGTCGACCTCGACGTGTTCAAGGTTCAGGAATCGAAACGCCTCAACACCGAGCACCCGATATTCCTGTATGTCGGCCGGGTGGCGGTCGAAAAGAACGTCGAGGCCTTCCTCAAGCTGGACCTGCCCGGCTCCAAGTGGGTGGTGGGCGACGGCCCGGCGCTGGCCGGCCTGCGCGCAAAATACCCCCAAGCCCATTACCTCGGCGTAATGAAGCAGCCGGAACTGGCCCAAGTCTATGCCGCCGCCGACGTGTTCGTATTCCCCAGCAAAACCGATACCTTCGGACTGGTTCTGCTCGAAGCCATGGCCTGCGGCCTGCCCGTGGCGGCCTATCCGGTCACCGGACCGATCGACGTGCTGGGCGACTCGCCCGCCGGCGTCATGCACGAAGACCTGCATCATGCCTGCATGGCCGCACTCGACATCGACCGCCGCACCGCACGCGCGCACGCGGAGAAATTTTCCTGGCGCGCGGCAACCGAGCAATTCCTCGACCATCTGCATCCCGTAATGCACAAAACCGCGCCCGCCTGACACCATCGTTCAAGCCCGCTTTGTCCAGTGCCATAGCAGTTCGGACCTGGATGCCCGATCCCATGTCTCACACCCCCATTGTGAGGATGAGCCCATAGTCCGCGTCATCAAGATGTCATATCCGATGGATATGGTTCGGGCATTACATGTCTAGACATCTACCGCAATGAGCCTCTATGCCATCGAACACGACAGCGGAATCGCGCTGTATGCGCAAATCGCCAAGGTTTTGGAACGGGATTACGTGGGGCAAGGCGCGCCGGGTGACCGGCTGCCGTCCGAAGGAGAGCTGGCTGATCGCTTCGGCGTGAACCGTCACACCCTGCGTCGGGCGGTGGATGAACTGATCACGGCTGGATTGCTGGAGCGGCAGCACGGCGTGGGCGTATTCATTGCGGACCGGCTGCTCGATTATCAGATCGGAACGGGTACGCGCTACACCCAAAACCTTGCCGATCTGGGTATCGCCACTGAAAGTTCGGTATTGAGGAAGATGGTCGCACCGGCGTCGCTCGGCGTAGCGCGGCACCTGAATTTACCCAATGACGCGCCGGTGTTGTGGATCGAAACGCTGCGCCGCGCTGATGGCGTACCGCTGTGCGTCATCTCACATTTTTTGCCAGTTGAACCCTTCAAAATGATGCTCGATAACTACGTCGACGGTTCGTTGCATGAACTGTTGGCGCAACACAGCGGCCCGCTGCGTCGCACCGAGAGCCTGGTGACGGCGGTACTCCCGCAAGGCGATGACGCGAAGCTGTTAGGCATCGCACAGGGCAGACCGGTGCTGCGAGTCAAGAGTTTGAACGTGCTCGAACGGGATGGAACCCCGGTCGAATACGCCATTACCCGGTTTCGCGCAGACCGGATCCAACTGCGTATCACCCCGTGAACTGATCTTCCGAACCCTTCCACATTCTTGCAGGAGTACTTCAAATGTATTACAGACGCACTTTCCTGGCTACTGCCATCGCTGCCGCCCTTGCCATCACCCTCCCCGCTGCCGCGCACGCGCGTGACGGCAGCGTCAAACAACCCTTGCGTGTGATGCTGGTGCCCGCCGACGGCGGCACCGAAGACGGCACCAAGGCTGATTTCCAGCCGATTTTCAACGCCATTACCCGCAGCACTGGTTTGAACTTCGACATCAAGGTCGGCCAGAGTTATGGCGCCGTGGTCGAGGCGATGTGCGCCAAGCAGGCGGATATCGCCTGGTTCGGCCCCGCTTCCTACATTCCTGCGCGCGACCGCGGCTGCGCCAAATTGCTGGCGGTGGCGGTGGAAAAAGGCCAGTCGGTGTATTACTCCGGGCTGTTCACCGCACGCGACTCGTCGCTCAAGAATCTGAAAGACACCAAGGGCGACCGTCTGGCGCTGGGCGATGTCAATTCCACCTCCAGCTTCCTTTATCCGGTGGCGATGCTGATGGATGCAGGCATCGATCCCGCACGCGATATGAAGCAGATCATTCTTGCCGGCAGCCACGCCAACGTGATTACCGCACTGGCCGAAGGCCGGGTCGATATCGGCGGCGCTTCCTTCGATTCTTTCGAGAAGGCGGTCAAGGCTGGCTCCATCGACCCCGCCAAGGTACGCGTGCTGGCCAAGAGCGAGCCGATTCCCTATCCGCCCATCGCCATGCACCCGGCGTTGCCATCCAAGGTGCAGCAGCAGTTGAAAGGCGCCTTCAATTCGGTGCATGAAACGCCCGGCATCACGCCCGACCAGATTCGCGGCTACGGCGGTCACAAAGTGGATCGCTACGACGCCAACTTCCCCGAATCCGGCATGGATGCGCCGGCCAAGAAGATGACACGGGTGAATGACCAGGTGAAGGCCGCCATCATCAAGAAAGCTTCCGACCGTTAAACCCGGCCGGTGCGGGGCGCGAGCGTCCCGCACCGACAGCACTATGACAAGGAACACATCATGTTGAAATTTCATTCTGTCAGCAAACGCTATGACGACGGCACCCAGGCGCTGTCCGAAGTCCATCTGGACATTCCTCAAGGCCAGTTCTGCGTGCTGCTGGGGTCGTCGGGCGCAGGCAAATCCACACTGCTCTACATGGTCAACGGGCTGGTAACGCCCACTACCGGACAGGTCGAGATCGGCGGCAAGGCGCTCAACCGCGCCAATATGAAATCCATCCGGCGCACGGTCGGGATGGTGCACCAGCAATTCAATCTGACGCCGCGTTTGTCGGTGGCGATGAATGTGTTGTCCGGTGCGCTACCGTTCGTTTCTTATCTGCGCGCGGCGGCCATGTGGTATCCGCGTGTTCTGCGTGAGCGTGCCTGCAAACTGCTGGCTGAGGTGGGCTTGTCGCCCGAGCATTTGACGCGCCGTGTGTCCGAACTTTCCGGCGGGCAGATGCAGCGGGTCGGTATCGCCCGCGCTTTCATGCTGGAGCCGCAAGTACTGCTCGCGGACGAGCCGGTGGCCAGCCTCGACCCCAGGGTCAGCCGCGACATCATGGTGCTGCTGCGCGATGAAGCCAAACGCCGCGGCACCACCGTGGTGTGCAGCCTGCACCAGCCCGAACTGGCGGTGGAATTCGCCGATCGCATCATCGCCCTCAAGGGCGGCAAACTGATTTTCGATGGCACGCCTGAACAACTGGTTGCAGCCGGCCTCGACAGCATTTATCAGAACAACGAATCCAAACCCGCGCCAAGCCACTCTGTCCCGCATGTCACCCCGCAAATGCTGGAAGCCCTGGCCTGAAAGACATCCAATGAAACCCCTCTCTCCCCCACTGCCAAAAGACTGGCAGCTCACCCCGCCGTGGACTGCCAAACACCTGTTGATCGGCATTGCGCTGCTGGCCCTGCTCGCCTTAACCGGATCCCGGCTCGAAATGCCGCGCATGATCACGGAAATCGGTGAGGCGATCGGCTACAGCGTCGGTCTCACGGAAAAATCACCCGTGGCAACTGGCCTGGCGCGCATCGGCCATTCTATTTTTCCGATCCAGATCGCCGAGGTGACGGAAATCTCGCGCATCGAAAATTTCGACCGCAACCATCTGCCGCTGTTTGCCCGTATTGAAATACAGGAAACCAAGACCGCCCATCTCAACACCGACACCCTGCAAATGGAAACCGGGGTGGAAAAGAAAGCGGTGCTGGTCGAGCCTTTGGGCTACCTCAAGATCGTGCTGGTGAAGATGGTCGAAACGCTGGAAATCGCGCTCTGGGCCACGGTGCTGTCGATTCTGTTGTCGATCCCCCTGGCCTATTACGCCGCCAGCAATTACTCCCCCAACAAGCTGACCTATTTCCTGTCGCGTTCCAGCATCAGCCTGCTGCGCTCGGTGCCGGAACTTATTACCGCGCTATTTCTGGTGCTGGCTTTCGGTTTTGGCCCCATCGCCGGCGTCTTGGCGCTGGCGCTCCATGCCGCCGGATTTCTGGGCAAGTTCTACGCCGAAGACATTGAGAACGCCGACCGCAAGCCGCAGCAATCGCTGGAAGCCATCGGCGCGGGCAAGCTCAAGACGCTGTGGTACGGCGTGCTGCCGCAAGTCATGCCGCAGTACGTGGCCTACAACCTCTACATCCTTGACCGCAATGTGCGCATGGCAACCGTGATCGGGCTGGTGGGCGCAGGCGGAATCGGCCAGGAACTAAAAGGCCGTTTTGACATGTTCCATTTCGGTCATGTCGGCACCATCCTGGTGGTGATTTTCATCACCGTGCTGTTGCTCGATCAGTTCTCGGCGCGTACCCGGAAGAAGCTGCTATGAACCTGCCGCCCGATTTCCCGCCGCGCAATCGCTGGGGCGCCCTACTGGCGCAGCTCCCGGCGGACCAGGTTCGTACTGCCGCCGCCGTGCTTATGCTTGAAGTCGTGGATATCACCCTGCCGCAATCCGGGCTGGGGCTGATGCACCTGAGCGACAGCGCCCTCAACGACGGTTTTTACCTGGGTGAGATTCCCGTCGCCCGCGCCCATGTTCGCGTCAAGTGCGCCGACGGACGATCAGGAGAAGGCGGCGCGGTGCTGCTGGATGATCGCGCCCGGCTGGCGCGTGCTATTGCCGTGCTCGATGCCGCGCTCGCCGCACAGCTACCCGGCTGGGAGAGTGTCGCCACGCTGGTAGCGCAAGGCCTGGACGCGCATGAACAACGCGCGCAAACGCGCCGGGCGCTGCTTGCCCGCACCCATGTCGATTTCAGCCTCCTGGGGCAGGAAGAGGAGGACGAATGAACGCTTCCGATATGACCTTTTTGAACGTGTGGCAAGCACACACCCAGCAGCGGCTGTTCCGTCGTCTGCTGGATGCTTTTGCTTACCCTGGCCGACTGTTGGACGCCGCTGACAGCGGCACGAATGCACGCCTCGCGATTCTGGCCACGCTGCTTGATGCCGAGGTGAGTCTGGCCGATCCGCATGCGCTTGTTACCCATGAAGACTGGATTCGGTTGATGGCAGCCGCCGCCGCGCCCGGGGAGGCACGCTTTGTCGTCGCCGATGCTGCGCGTGCGCCGGATTTCACGCCCGCGCTCGGTAGCCTGGAATCCCCCGAGTTCGGCACGACGCTGCTACTCGAAGTCCAGCAGTTGGGTACGGGTACGCCTTTGTTGCTGACCGGGCCAGGTATCGCATCGCAAAACCGGCTGGCGGTGCAAGGCTTGCACCCGGCCTGGATCGCGCAGCGGGCAGACTGGGTGTCGGCCTATCCGCTGGGCGTGGACATCATTCTGTGCGATGCCACGCATTTTGCGGGTTTGCCGCGCACCACCCAGATTATCCGGGAGGCGCTTTAATGGGCTATGTCGCGATCAAGGGCGGCAAGGCCTCCATCGAGGGGGCTGCTGCCGCAACGGACTATCTGCGCGCCAGTAGTGGCAAGCAGAATCAATCACTCACACTGGATGCCATCGAAGGCCAGTTGCGCCTGTTGGTTTCACGGGTGGTGTCCGAGGGAGGCCTGTATCACCCAAAACTGGCAGCACTGGCCATCAAGCAGTTCCAGGGCGACACGCTGGAGGCGGCGTTCGCGCTGCGCGCTTACCGTTCGACCAAGCCGCGCCTGCTGGAAACGCCGCCGCAAAATACCGTGGACATGCGCGTCATCCGCCGCATTTCTTCTGCTTTCAAGGACATCCCCGGCGGCCAGATGCTGGGGCCGACTTACGACTACGCCCTGCGTCTGCTGGATCTGGGCCTGGCGGATGAAAACCCGGAAGA
Source organism: Thiobacillus sp. (assembly GCA_018780025.1). Lineage (GTDB taxonomy): Bacteria > Pseudomonadota > Gammaproteobacteria > Burkholderiales > Thiobacillaceae > Thiobacillus. The sequence continues at coordinate 7,538 of JADMKH010000128.1, read as the reverse complement.
CTTCCGCGCCATTGCCCGCCATTTTTTAGCCGATGCGCCTGAAAATGAGCTGCCGGACAGTTTTCCAAAAGTGTTGGACGCGCTGCGTACCGAAGGGCTGCTGCCACCGCTTAAACCTGTCGCGGGCGCACCGTTCGACATCACGCGCCAGCCGCTGATCTTTCCCGTGCCGCGTGCTGCGGCGCTCGCCACCATGGCGCGGGCGGAGACCGGCTCGCTGCTGGCCATCGCCTATTCCAACATGCGCGGCTACGGCGACGTCCACCCGACGATTGCCGAACTGCGGGTCGGCTATGTGCCGGTGATGCTGCCGCACCCGGTGACCGGCGAGCCGATGGAAGCGGGCGAAGTATTGATGACCGAATGCGAAGTGGTCGCCATGTTCGAAGGCGATGACCAGGGCGGAAAGCCCGTCTTCACCCTGGGCTATGGCGCCTGTTTCGGCCACAACGAGGTCAAGGCCATCAGCATGGCCGTTCTTGACCGGGCGCTGCAAAAAGGCATGAAGGACGGGGCGGCCAATCCGTCGGAAGACCCGGAATTCGTGCTGCTGCACGTCGATGGCGTGGACTCGATGGGCTTCGCTTCGCATTACAAAATGCCGCACTACGTCACCTTCCAGTCCGACATGGATCGCCTGCGCACCACGCAAGCCAAGGCCGGAATCGACACGGTTCGGCAAAAGGATACCGTATGAACAACACCTATGAGCTGCCCCTGGACGAGGCCGGCTATGCATTCGGTTTCATGGACGAATATGCCAAAAAGGAAGTGCGCCGCGCCATTCTCAAGGCGATCTGCATCCCCGGCTACCAAACGCCTTACGCCTCGCGCGAAATGCCGATGGGGCGCGGCTTCGGCACCGGCGGCCTGCAATTGACCCTGTCGCTGGTCGGCGGCAACGACACCCTGAAGGTCATCGACCAGGGTTCGGACGATTCAGTCAACGCCGTGAATCTGCGCCAGTTTGTGCAGATGACTTGCCCGGGCGTGGACGTCACCGAAAAGACCGAAGATGCGACGCTGATCCAGTCGCGCCACCGCATCCCGGAAAAACTGCTCACCGAAGCGCAGATACTCGTGCTGCAAGTGCCCTACCCGGATGCGCTGGTGGTGGTGGAGCCTTCCGAAGCGCGCCGCAAAACCATGCACGGCGAGGCGGATTATTCGCGCCTGTTGGTAAAGCTCTACGAAGACATCGTCAAATTCGACGAAATCACCATCTCGCATCGTTATCCGACGCGCATCCACGGTCATTACATCATCGACCCCTCGCCGATTCCGCGCTGGGACGTTCCCAAGCTGCATCAGTCGAAGGCATTGATTCTGCTGGGTGCCGGGCGTGAGAAAAAAATCTACGCCGTGCCGCCTTATACGCTGGCCGAGCCACTGGCGTTTGAGGATGTGGTGTTCAGCGTGGAGGATTTCCGCGATGCAGCGGGCATCCGCCGCACCTGTTCGCGTTGCGGAACCGCCGATAGCTTTCTCGATGAATTCAGCAACGAAGCGGGCGAAAAAACCTACCAGTGTTCCGACTCCGCTTACTGCGACGAGCAACTGGCTCACCAAACGGTGCACGCTCAAACAACGAACACCGAGGTGGCTGCATGAGTCGCAAGATTCTGGAAGTAAACAACCTCACCAAGATTCATGGCCGTGGCTGTCCGCTGTGCCTGGAATCCACCGGACCCGAGGCCGATACCAATATCTGCCCACATTGCGGCAGCGTGGTGGCGGCGCATGGCGTGAGTTTCGATCTCTATCAGGGCGAGATTCTGGGCATCATCGGCGAGTCGGGCAGCGGCAAATCCACCGTGGTCAAGACGCTGTATTTCGACGATGCGCCGAGCGCGGGCGAGGCGGTCTTCTTCGACGAGGACGCGCAATACGACCTCTACAGCCTCAACGCCGCGCAGCAGCGCAGCCTGCGCAACAAACGCTTCGGCATGGTCTATCAAAACCCGCACCTGGGACTGAATTTCAACGTCTCGGCGGGCGGCAATATTGCCGAGCGGCTGTTGATGAGCGATGTCGCGCATTACGGCGCCATCCGCGAACGGGCGCGCAGCCTGCTGGTGCGTACCGAAGTGCTGGAAAACCGCATGGACGAGAACCCCAAAAAATTCTCCGGCGGCATGCAGCAACGCGTGCAGATCGCCAAGGCGCTCGCCACCCGGCCGCCGCTGTTGTTTCTGGACGAAGTCACCACCGGGCTGGATTTGTCCGTGCAAGCCGCGATTCTCGACCTGATTCTGGAGATTCAGCACGAACTCGACACGGCGATGATTGTGGTGACCCACGATCTCGGCGTGGTGCGGCTACTGGCCGGACGCACGCTGGTCATGAAATACGGTCGCGTCATCGAGACAGGGCTGACCGACCAGATACTGGAAGATCCCCAGCACGCCTATACCCAGCGACTGGTGGCCTCGGCCTTATAGAAAGCTAAAGCAATGGACGACATCATTCTGTGCGTTGAAGGCTACGCCAAACAGTTTTACCTGCACAGCCGCCAGCGGCTCATTCCCTCCGCTGCCCAGGTCAATCTCACCGTGCGTGCCGGGCAACTGACCGCGCTGATTGGCCCGACCGGCGCGGGCAAATCATCAATATTGAAAGGCATCTACCGTACCTATCTGCCCAGCGCCGGACGCTTGCTTTACACCAATGCGCAGGGGCACACGCTCGATCTGGCGCTGGCGGGCGAGCATCACATCCTTGAATTACGCAGGCGCGAGATCGGCTTCGTCACCCAGTTCCTGCATTGCCTGCCGCGTCAACCGGCGCTGGACGTGGTGGCTGAACCGCTATTGACCCGCGGTGTCACGCGCGAGGCCGCCCGCCAGCAGGCCGCTGGACTGCTCGAACGCCTGGCCGTACCGCAACGCCTGTGGGGGGTGCCGCCCGCCACGTTTTCCGGCGGCGAAAAACAGCGTATCAACCTGGCGCGCGGCCTCATCGCCCGGCCGCGCCTGCTGCTGCTGGACGAACCCACCGCCAGTCTGGATGCCGCCACGACCGAACACGTCATTACCCTGATTCAGGAAATGAAACAGGACGGCGTCGGCATGATCGCCATCTTCCATCACCCCGCGCTGGTTGAACGGCTGGCTGATACGGTGGTGGCGCTCTCGCCACCCGCAATGACTGTTACTGACGAACTGATCGAGCACATCGCATGAAAAACCATTTTTATTTAACCGGCGCGCAAATTGTGCTGCCCAACGAAACCCTGAACGATGCCGCCGTGCTGATCGAAGAGAGTGTCATCGCCGCCATCGACCCCGCCAGCCATCAGGGCGCAACCGAAATCTCGCTAAAAGGCTGCATACTGATGCCGGGCATGATCGACCTGCACTGCGACGCGCTGGAAAAAGAAGCCGAACCACGCCCCGGCGTGCATTTTCCTTTCGATTTCGCCTGCGCCCAGGCCGACAAGCGCAATGCGGCGGCCGGCATCACGACGGTGTTTCATGCCCTGTCGTTTGCCAACGCCGAGCTGGGCGTGCGCAACAACACCACCGCCGCTGAACTGGCGCGTGCAATCCATGCCTGGCAGGCGCACGCGCTGATCGACAACCGCGTCCATGCACGCTACGAAATCACCGACATCACCGCGCCGCCGGTGTTGCATGAGTTGATTGCCAACGGTGAGGTGCATCTGCTGTCATTTATGGATCACACCCCCGGCCAGGGGCAGTTCAAGGAGGTGGATGCCTACCGCAACTACCTCGCCCGCACCTACAAGAAAGATGCCGCTGAAATCGAGGCGCTGCTGGCAGACAAACTGGCGCAAGGTGAAGGCGCGTTCGAGCGTATGGCAAGCTTGAGCGCCGCCGCCCATGCGGCCGGCGTGCCGCTCGCCAGCCACGACGACGACCGGCCCGAGAAGATCGGCATCGTAAAGGGACTGGGGGTGGCGGTGTCCGAATTCCCCATCAATCTGGAAACTGCCCAGGCGGCGCGTGCGGTGGGGCTGGCGACCCTGTTCGGCGCACCCAACATCCTGCGCGGCAAGAGCCAGTCTGGCTCGATGCGGGCGCTGGATGCAGTACTCGCCGATGTTGCCGACTGCCTGTGCGGCGACTACTCCCCCGCCGCGCTGCTGCCCGCCGTATTGCGCTTGCCGGAACTGGCTGGCATCCCCTTGCATGAAGCCGTGGCGCTGGTCACGCGCAACCCGGCACGCGCCGTGGGTCTCTCCGATCGGGGAGAAATCATGGTGGGCAAACGCGCGGATTTGGTGGCGGTGCGTACCCTGGGTCATCTGCCGCAAGCGGCACGTGTGTGGTCGGCAGGTGTGCCCACGCTGGCACTCGCTTTTAGCCATGGACGCTGACATGACCCGCGGCGTATTGCTTTATGTGATCGGCGCCTCCGGCAGCGGCAAAGACAGCCTCATGCAGGTCGCCCGCGAAGCGTTGGCGGGAGACGCTGATGTGGTATTCGCGCACCGTTACATCACGCGCCCCGCCAATGCGGGCGGCGAAAACCACGTCGCACTCAGCGAGGCGGAGTTTGATGCGCGGCTTGCGCGCAATCTGTTCGCCATGCATTGGCGCAGCCACGGTCTGCGCTATGGACTGGGCTGCGAGCTTAACCACTGGCTCGCGAAAGGCCTGACGGTCGTGGTCAATGGTTCACGGGAATACCTGGATGAAGCTTCCAGAAAACATGGTGAACTGAAACCGGTGCTGATTGACGTTTCAACCGAGGTACTGCGTGAGCGTCTACAGTCGCGGGGGCGGGAAAGTTCTTCCGACATGGAAATGCGGCTAACCCGTGCCGAAGCATTCAAGAACTTGCGCCACCCGCAACTGCTACGCCTGCCCAACAACGCACCACTGAGTGAAACCGGCCCGGCATTTGTGGCACTCATTCGCGCTCAGTCGCAGGTGGCAACATGCGCTTAAGCTTCCTGGGCACCGGTGCGGCAGGCGGCGTGCCGCTGTGGGGTTGCGATTGCCCGGCCTGCCAACGCGCCCATGCCGACCCGCATTTTGTGCGCCGCCCCAATTGCGCGCTGGTCGAAGCGGGCGGCGTGCGCTTGCTGCTCGACGCCGGGGTGATGGACGTGACCGAGCGCTTTGCGCCGGGTGCGCTGTCGGCGATCCTGCTCACCCACTTTCATGCCGCCCACGTGCAGGGATTGTTTCACTGGCGCTGGGGCATCGGCGCGCTCGACGTATACGCGCCGCACGACTCGGAGGGGTGTGCGGATTTGTACAAACATCCGGGGCCGCTGAGGTTCACGCACCTCACCAAGTTTGAACCATTTGAAATAGGCAATATCCGCATCACGCCCGTACCCTTGGTGCATTCCAAACCGACGCTGGGTTACTGCATCGAGCACGACGGGACGCGTCTGGCTTACTTGACCGACAGCCGCGAGTTGCCGCCTAAAACCGCTGAGTTTCTGCAAAGCTGGCAACCGCATACGATCTGCCTGGATTGCACCTATCCGCCGGGTGTGACCAGCGCGCGCAATCATTTCGACCTGCCCGAAGCGCTCGCCTTGAGCGAGGCGTATCCGGCCAGCCAGCTGGTGCTGATGCACATCGGCCACCAGCTGGATGCCTGGCTGATCGATCACCCGGATGCGCTGGCGGGTCGGGTGGCGGTGGCGCGCGACGGCGCCATGCTTGATATCGGCGCTCAGTGCTGACGCCGCTGGCGGCAGTCGGTCTGGCTGTCCTGCTGCATGTTGCATGGAATCTTCTGGCGCGGCGTAGCCCACCCGAGGCCAACTTCCTGTGGTGGATAGTCGGGCTGCACGTTCTGCTGTTCGCGCCGTTCACCTTGGCAGACTTCATCCGCGCGGCTGAGCACGCGCCGCTGCTCGGGCTCAGCGCGACGATCACCGGCGTCGCCAATGGCGTGTACTTCGTGGCTTTGCGCCGCGCCTACGCGCTGGCGCCGGCAAGCGCTGTCTACCCTTTGGCACGCAGCGCGCCGCTGTTGATTGCCGTGCTTGAGTTTGTGGTCTTTGACCGCAGCTTCACACTGCTATCCTGGGGCGGGATACTCATCGGTGTGGCCGGTCTGTGGCTGATCGCCACCAGCGCGCGGGAAGGCGCGGTGCGGCTGCGTCAGGCATGGCCCTACGCGGCGCTGGCCGCTTTGATGACCGCCTTGTACAGCCTGAGCGACAAGGTAGCGGCGCCGCACCTGCCGGACATGGCAAGTACGCTCGGTTATGTCTGCGTGACCTATGCGATTGGCTGGGTGTTCCTCAGCCTTGAGCAGTGGCGGGCGGTGCGCCGCTGGACGCCCGAAAAAATCCCTGGCATTTTTCCGCTCCTGGCAGGCTCGCTGGGTGTCGGGACGGCCTACGCGCTGGTGATCGCCTCGATGCGCCATCTGCCTGCCGCCACCATTGTGACGCTGGCCAATGCGGGCATTGTGTTGACCGTACTCCTGGGCGTGCTTTGGCTGAAAGAGCGCGACGGCTGGCGACAACGCGTGGCCGGCGCCTGCCTGGTCGGGGTAAGCCTGATTATCGTGGGGAGTGCGGTTCGCTCATGAGCGTTCATTACGCACGGATTGCGGGAACGCCATGTCTACGCCGCAATCCCAGGCGACTGCGCCAAAAGGCATCGCTCAGACGCATCGGGGCTTGAAACCCGCCGCTCTGGCCCCCATCTCTCGCACGTCGTTATTGTTTGTTTTATGGGAGATTGAGGCATGACCGCCAGCACCAAAGAAACCCTGGGCTTCCAGACCGAAGTCAAACAGCTGCTGCAGCTGATGATCCATTCCTTGTATTCCAACAAGGACATTTTCCTGCGCGAACTGATTTCCAACGCCTCCGACGCCGCCGACAAGCTGCGCTTCGAGGGGCTGTCGGATGGCGCGCTTTATGAAAACGACCCCGACCTCAAGATCCGCATCGCCTTCGACCGCGAAGCGCGCACGCTGACCATCACCGACAACGGCATCGGCATGAGCCGGCAGGAAGTCATCGAGCACATCGGCACCATCGCCAAATCCGGCACCCGCGAATTCTTCAGCCAGCTCTCCGGCGACCAGAAGAAGGACGCCGCGCTGATCGGCCAGTTCGGCGTCGGCTTCTATTCCGCCTTCATCGTCGCCGACCGCATCACGCTGACCACCCGCCGCGCCGGCCTCACGTCCGAGCACGGCGTGCGCTGGGAATCCGAAGGCGCCGGCGACTACACGCTGGAAACCGTCGACAAGCCCGCGCGCGGCACCGAGATCGTGCTGCACCTGCGCGAAGGCGAGGACGAATTCCTCTCCGACTACAAGATCAAATCGGTCATCCGCACCTATTCCGACCACATCACCCTGCCCATCGTGATGAAGAAGACGGAATGGAAGGACGGCGTGGAAACCCCCACCGACGAGGACGAAACCGTCAACAAGGCCTCCGCCCTGTGGGCGCGCGCCAAAAAAGACGTGACGGAAGAGGAATACAACGAGTTCTACAAGCACGTCGCCCACGACTTCGAGCCGCCGCTCGCCTGGTCGCACAACCGCGTCGAGGGCAAGCAGGAATACATCTCGCTGCTCTACGTGCC
>JADMKH010000083.1 GCA_018780025.1 Thiobacillus sp. | reverse complement strand
CGCCAATCCCGCCTATGCCGGCGAATCCAAATTTGCGATGGCGCGCCTGACCGATCCGTTCGAGATCATCCGTCGCCAGGGCGCCCCCAAGGAGGAGTTCGACCTCGACCAGATCATCGATCTGTACGACGGCTGCGTGGCTGAATTCGACGATGAAGTGGGGAGGATGCTGGCCCATCTCGAAACCTGCGGGCTGGCCGACAACACCATTGTCGTTGTCTATTCCGACCACGGCATGGAGTTTTTCGAGCACGACACCTGGGGCCAGGGGAACTCCGCGGTTGGCGATTTCAGCCCGCGCATTCCGCTGGTGATCCGCGACCCGCGCCAGCCCGCACGCGGCATGGTGGACAAGGTGGTGAGGTCGATCGATCTTGCCCCCACCCTGCTCGAACTCGCTGGTGCTGCGCCCGCCCCCGGCATGGACGGGGTTTCGCTCGCAGGCTGCCTGACGCTGGACGACACCTGCCCCGAACTCGATGCCTTCAACGAAACCGGCATCTGGGTCGCCGACATTCCCGGCCTACCCGATTCCCACCTGCGCTACCCGGACCTGCTGGAACTGATGGAAGTGCCCGCCCGCGCCAGCGGCACTCTGGCGATCAAGCCGGAAACTGGTGTATCACCCACTGGAAACGGGCCATGCGCTCCAGCTGTGCGATCTGGAATCCGACCCCGCCTGCCAACACGATGTGTCGGAGCAGCACCCAGAGGTGAAGGCCGATTTATGGGCAAGGTTGCAGGCCTTCGTGCAGGCGTCGGGGCAGCAGACTGACGGCGCGATTCAATCCGGACAGAAACGGCAGTAGGGATTCTTCGGCGAACCGATTTTGGCTGGGACGATGGGTTCCACCACGGCGGGGGTCTCCGATGCGCCTGTGCTGGGCGCAGCAGGACTCGCCGGAGTGGTGCCAGACGCAACCGTCTCGTCCGGTTTAGCCGCCGGGTGCTCAGCCGGCACAGGCTCGACGGGAGCTGGATAAGGGGGTTTGCCGCCCAGTTCGGTGTAACGACGCTGCAGGCTTCGGACATCCGGATTGTGGCGCAGCCCTTCGCTCACCGTTTCCAGCGCCTTGCTGCGATTTTTCTGCTTGTCGTACAAATCGGCCAGCGCCATGTAGGCACGCGGCTGCTTGGTATCCCGTTCGATCGCCTGCAGCAGGTTGCTCACAGCCTCGCCATGCCGCTGCATCATCGACAGGGCGATGCCGCGATTCATCAGAATTTCCGAACGCATGTAAAAATCCGGGCTGGCATGCGTCAGCACGTAATCGAATTCCCGCACGACGGCACCCAGCGTGCCGTTGTTCTTCGACGAGACCGAACCGCGCGCCCGGTTGAGAAAATTGAGCCCGGCGCAGTAATGGTGGATGTGATTGAAGTCGCCCCCCATCGTCGAACGCCAGCTTTTGAACGCCTCAGTCCCTTCATTGAAACGCGCTGCGCAATACGGCGGCAGTGCAGCCATCTCGGCCGGGGTGGGTGCCCAACCGGCCACCGCCGACGGAATCGTGAACAACATGGCAAGCAAAGCCGGAACAAATTTCTCGGGGTAGGTCATGGCACGACTCCTTGTTGATTCAAACATGCGTTCGATTACCGGGCTGCCTTGATGGCCCGGATCGCCAGCCAGTCAAACAGCGTGTCCAGCCCGCGCCACTCAAGCCTGAGTGTTTCCGGATAACGCGCATACAGATCGCGTACCTGCTGCGGCAGCATTTCAAAGCCATCGGGCTGGATGGCGCGCCCGAGCATTTTGTTCTGGTAGCCGCGCACACTGTAGCGCACGCGCCGCCGGAAATATTTTTTCCACTCGCGCGGCAGCCAGGGAGACACCGAATCGAATTCGAATCCGGCTTCCTGGGCCACGGTGACCTTGCTGTTGTCCCAGCGGGTGTCGCCGCGCAAGTCCCATTTCAGCATGGCCCCCATCAAGGCGTCCTCGCC
>JADMKH010000259.1 GCA_018780025.1 Thiobacillus sp. | reverse complement strand
TCAACGAAGTACTGATCATCGCCAGCGCGCTGTCGGTGCAGGACCCGCGCGACCGTCCGATGGAGCGCGCGCAGGCGGCCGACGAGAAGCACAAGTTGTTCGCCGACGAGCGTTCCGACTTCATGGGCTGGCTGAAGCTGTGGCGCTGGTACGAGGAGCAGGTGCAGCACAAGAAGACCAACCGCCAGCTGCAGACGCTGCTGCAGGACCATTTCCTGTCGCCGCGGCGGATGCGCGAATGGCGCGACATTCATAGCCAGTTGCACACACAGACGAGCGAGCTCGGTTTGCGCGAGAACGAAAAAGACGCCGGCTACGACGCGATCCATCAGGCGCTGCTGACCGGCTTGCTGGGCAATATCGGCTTCAAGTCGGACGATGGCCGATCCAATACAGGCGGTGGCCGCCCCAAACCGGGTGAAGGCAATTACCTGGGTGCGCGCGGCATCAGGCTGTCGATCCATCCCGGCTCGGCGCTGGCAAAAAAAGGCCCCAAATGGATCATGGCGGCCGAACTCACCGACACCGGGCGGCTGCTCGCGCGCACCGTTGCCGAGGTGCGCCCGGAATGGATCGAGGCCGCCGGCCAGCATCTGCTGACGCGCATGTTCATCGAGCCGCACTGGGAGAAGGACGGCGCGCGGGTGATGGCATTCGAGCGGGTGAGCCTGTACGGCATCACCCTGGCGCCGCGGCGCAAGATTCACTACGGCAGCATCGACCCGGAACTGTCGCGCGAACTGTTCATTCGCGGCGCGCTGGTGGCGGGCGATTACGACACGACGGCGCCCTGGTTCACCCACAACCGTGCGCTCATCCAGGAAATCGAAGACCTTGAGCACAAGGCGCGCAAGTCAGGCGTGTGGCTGGACGAGGAGCGCATTTTCCGCGTGTTCGATGCGCGTATTCCGGGAGGCCTGCACAACGGCGCGGCATTCGAAAAATGGCGCGCGGAAGTCGAGCCCACGAATCCGCTGGCGCTTTTTTTACAGCGCGATGACATTCTGGGCGAAGGCTTCGGCGCCGATCACAACCTGTTTCCGGAAACGTTGTTGGTGGATGGGGTGACGTGCAAATTCACCTACCGCTTCGAGCCCGGTCATGTGCTCGACGGCGTGACCCTCACCTTGCCGCTGTATCTGCTGAATCGCGTTGAGCTGGCGGCGATCGATTGGCTGGTGCCCGGCCTGCTCCGTGAAAAGCTCATCCTGCTGCTGAAATCCCTGCCCAAGGACAAGCGTCGCCCCTTGATTCCGTTGCCCGACGCGGTGACGGCGTTCCTGAGTGTGGCGAAGCCGGGCGAGCAGACATTGACCGATGCGCTGGCAGCCTTTATCCGCAAGAAGACCGGCGCGGATATCCGGCACGAAGACTGGACGAGTGAACTGCCCCTGCATCTGCATATGAATCTGCGGGTGGTGGACGACAGCGGGCAGGAACTCGCCAGCGGCCGTGATCTGCTGGTGCTGCGGCAGCAGCTTGGTGGGGCGGCGAGCATTACCTACGGCAGCCAGAGCGATGCAGGCGGGTTCGAGCAGACAGGGCTGACCGGGTGGACGTTTGGCGACTTGCCCGAGCAGGTGAAATTCTCGCGCGGTGGCCGCGAGCTGATCGGCTTTCCGGCGCTGGTCGATACCGGCGAGGCGGTGGATTTGCGTCTGCTCGACACCGCAGAAACCGCCGGGCAGGAAACCCGGCGCGGCGTGGTGAGGTTACTCAGACTGGCGTTGGCCGCGCAGTTCAAGCAGCTCGACAAGGATTTGGCGCGTGAAACCGCGCTGGCGCTGAAATATCGAAACTTCGGCAGCGCCGATGTGCTGCGTACGGCATTGACCGACGCCATCGCCACCCGTGCGCTGCTGGGCGAGGACGACCTTCCCCGGACCGAGAAAACCTTCAACAAGCAGAAAGAACGCGCCAAGCCGCGCATCGCCGTCGTCAAGCAGGCGTTGCTGCGCGATGTGGCCGAGATCCTGGATCTGCATGCCCAGGTGGCGGCGAGGCTGAACGCCAAACCGCAGTTCGTTGCCGCCATGCGCGACGAATCCGCCCACCTGATGGCGTTGGTTGCACCGGGGTTCATCACCGCCACGCCGTGGCCGCATTTAAAGAGCTTGCCACGCTATTTGCGCGGCATCCTCAAGCGGCTGGAGAAGTTGCCCGCCGCCGAACAGCGCGACTCGCGCGGCATGGCCAACGTGCTGACGCTGCAGAACAAATACTTCGCGCGGCGTTCGCAGGTCATGGGCGAGGCGCCCGCGGCGCTGGACGATTTCCGCTGGCAACTGGAGGAGTTGCGCATCTCGCTGTTTGCGCAGGAACTGAAAACGCCTTACCCCGTGTCGGCCAAGCGACTCGACAAATTGTGGGACGAACTTGCCAGACAGCCCGTTAATTGACTAATGTTCGGGCATGCGTGAGCGCGTTCTCAATCTGCCGAACATCATCACCTTGCTGCGTCTGGCTGCGGTGCCGGTGATTGCTTGGCTGATCCTGCTGCAACGGTGGGAAGCCGCCAGCTGGCTGTTTCTGGCGGCGGCGGTGTCGGACGGCATCGACGGTCTGCTGGCGCGCGGGCTCAATCAGATGACCCAATTGGGCGCCGCGCTCGACACCATTGCTGACAAGGCGCTGGGGGTGGTGACGCTGGTGATGCTGACGCAGGTGGGGGCGATTCCCCTGTGGGTGACACTGGCGATTCTGCTGCGCGACAGCATCATCGTGCTGGGTGCACTCAGTTATCGCGAGTTGGCCGGGCATCTTGAAATCCATCCCACCTGGCTGGGCAAGACGCATGTGTTTGCCGAGTTTGCCCTGCTGGCGCTGGTGCTGGCCAATCTGGGGAAACTCCTGGTGGTGGGACCCTGGCTGACCGTGCTGTTTGTGGCGGTGTTTGTTATCGCCGTGATCTCTGGCGTGCAATATGTGTGGATATGGAGCGCCAAGGCGCGACGTGAACGCGCCGAAGTCCATTTCAAGATTCGCTGAAAGGCAAGCGTGTCTGGCGCTCTGATTCGCTACCGGATTTGATCCGGTACATCGCGGCGTCGGCTGCGCGAATCAGGGCATCTTCGTTATCGCCGTCGTCGGGGTAGAGCGCCTGGCCGATGCTGGCTGCGATTTCCAGTTCGAGTCCATAGAAATGAGTGTCCATATCCAGCTCTTGTTCGATCTTGTGCGCGGCGGCGAGCAAGTCTTCATGCCCTTGCACGCCTTCGAGCAACACTACGAACTCGTCGCCTCCCAGTCGCGCGACCGAATCGGAATCGCGAATGCTGGCGGTGAGGCGTTTCGCGACCTCGGTCAGCACAGCGTCGCCCACATGGTGGCCGTGCTGGTCGTTGATTTCCTTGAAGCGGTCCAGATCCACATACAGGATGCCTATCTTGCCGCCGTAGCGATGGGCGTAGCGGATTGCTCGTTGCAAGCGGTCATAAAACAGTCGTCGATTGGCGAGTCCGGTGAGCGGGTCGTGCGTGGCCTCCTGATGAAGTGCCGCGCGCGAGCGTTCAAGCTCCACAAGTTGTTCACGAATTTTCTGCGCGTTCAGACTGACTTTTTTCAGCGTGCGCCAGGCAATCAGCAATGCCAGAGCCGTTGCAGCGATGCCAATAGTCAACGTAAGAAAAAAAGCGTGCCGGTAGGTTTCTTGCGCCTGTTGTTGCGCGATCAGATTGGCCTGCTGATACAAGTTTCGCATGTCGGCCAATTGCAGGTTGAAAGCTTCCTGGATGGGAATGGCATCCTGCACAAATATTTGACGTGCTTCTGCATTGCGCCTTGCCAGGAGCAGATCGATTACCCGGTCCTGTGTCGATTCAATGCGGGCAATCAGACGGCTTTGAGCGTCAAAAACGCGCTCTTCTTTCGGGGTGAATCCCATTTGACGCAAGGCATTACGTCCGCTCCCAACCAAAAAACCAGCGCGGTTGTATTTCATGAAAAGCTCATCCCGCTCGAACGGGTCATCTGTCAGTGCCATGCGAAACAGGCTGTCGGTGCGAAGATGCGCCGCGACTTGGGTCTGGGTGATGAGGTCGATTTTGCGGTTGTGATATTCGACTACGGTGCGGATTTGCGTACCCAGCATTTGCAGTTGCAGCAGCCCATTGATCGCCAATCCGAAAATCAGGGCAATCAGCGCGACGAAAGCCGCGCCGGTGACGAGGGAGATTTCACGTGGCAGAGCCATGGATGTTGGTGATCAGGCCATGGTGAGTACCCGGGACCGGAAGGCGGTGGCACTCACGGTCTTGCGGCTTGTTGCAAGGTCCGCAAGGCGCGCGCCACGTCCTGCGCGTGGCGCGCGGGATCGACCTTGTCGAAGCGGGCGGCAATGCGACCATCCGGCGCGATGATGAACGTGTGGCGTTGCGCGAACCGAGCCACCCCCAAATTCAACAGGCTGCCGTAGGCCTCGGCCGTATGGCCATCCGGGTCGGACAGCAGTGGAAACGGAAGCTGGAATTTATGGGCGAAATCCGCGTGCGACTGCGCATCATCGGTACTTACACCCACTATTGCTGCATTGAGATTACCCAGCACGCCAATGTCATCGCGAAAACGGCAGGCCTCCTGGGTGCAGCCCGGCGTGTCATCCCTGGGATAAAAATAAAGCACCAGCCAACGCCCGGCATAGTCGCCCAGACGATGGGTTTGACCGCTTTGATCCAGCAGGAAAAATTCGGGAGCCATACTGCTTTCCGCCCGATGCGAGCCTGGGCGCAGCATCCACAAAACTGCGCTCGCAAGCACCAGCAATGCCGCCAATCCGCCTAGCATGATTTTAAACATGGGTTCTCCTGAATTGCATCATAGACATGTTGCTCGTGAATTGGGGATGTCAGGTTGCGTTCGGCAATCCCGGCGCGATTCGGTAGAATGCGCGCCACGCCCCGGTAGCTCAGTGGATAGAGCAACCCCCTCCTAAGGGGTAGGTCGGACGTTCGATTCGTCTTCGGGGCGCCATGGCAATACATGTTTGACGCGCACAAGCGCGAAGCAAGCGCGAACGCGCTGCATCTGTTTTTTTAAGTGTTTGAGTATCGCATACCCGGAAAGGGCAGGATTTGAGCTTCTTACCTTAGGTAAGGTGGCGTCCCCACGGGGATTCGAACCCCGGTTACCGCCGTGAAAGGGCGATGTCCTAGGCCTCTAGACGATGGGGACCCGGACGACGGTGTGACCCGTCAACTTCTACTACTCAGGCTTGCGCCTTTACTGCTTGTTTGAAAGCTGGGTCAAAGTCACGCCGAGAAGTAATCCGACGAACCCCAATGGTATCAGCGAGATCCAGACTTCGGCGTTCTCACTGCCATTCAGCATCTTTCCAAACCCTACTGCCAGTCCAACGATGCTTAATATCAACCCCAGCAGAGTGGTGATGACGCCCAGCTTGTGCATCGTGCTTCCTGTTTGTTGGTGGAGGTAAGCGGGATCGAACCGCTGACCTCTTGCATGCCATGCAAGCGCTCTCCCAGCTGAGCTATACCCCCAACGAAGCCGCGCATTCTATACATGCCTTGGAGTCTTGTAAAGCCTTCACGCGCATTTCAATCAGGAAACAGCTTGCCCGGGTTCAGCAACTGATGCGGATCGAACTGCTGTTTGATGCTCCGCATGACGGCAATTGTAGCGAAATCGATTTCCTGTGCGACAAAGCGGCGTTTTTCGGTGCCGATACCGTGTTCGCCCGAGAGGGTTCCGCCCAGTTCGAGAACCCTCCGCATGATCGCATCGAGCGCTGTATGGGCACGCGCCATTTCGGCGCGGTCGTCGGGATGCACCATCAGGTTGACATGCAAATTACCGTTTCCGGCGTGACCGAATGACACCACTGCGAGTTGATGTTCGTGAGCCATTTCCTCGATGAAGTCGACGAAATAAGCGAGTTGCGAAATCGGCACCACGACGTCTTCGTTGATCTTGAGTGGCGCGATGCGTTTAACCGCTTGCGAAAGCGATTTTCGCGCAGTCCAAAGCAGCTTGATGGCATCGCGGGTGAAGCCGCTTTTGATGTCGAGCAGGCCGTGGCCAGCAAGCGCTTTTTCCAGAATGGAAATCTGGCGCGGCACATCCTCTTTGGCGCCATCTGCCTCAACCATGAGCAGCGCCTGCGTGCCGGATGGCAGGTCGTCTGCTGCGCCGGTTGGGCGGATAGCATCGATGGCGCGATGGTCCATGAATTCGAGTGCGCAGGGCATGACGGACTGTCGCATGATGCGGCTGACGGCATCGAGCGCGTCGCGGTTGCTGGCGTAGCATACGCGTAGGGTGGCAACCGTTTCCGGTGCAGGAAGCAACTTCAGGGTGGCTTCGGTGATGAGCGCAAGCGTGCCTTCTGAACCAACCAGCAGGCGGGTGAGGTCATAGCCGGTGACCCCCTTGGTGGTACGGCAGCCGGTGCGGATTTCCTGCCCGCTGCCGGTGACGGCGCGAAGGCCCAATACAAAATCGCGGGTGACGCCGTATTTGACGGCACGCGGCCCGGCGGCATTCATGGCCAGGTTGCCGCCAATGCGGCAATAGGCACTGCTGCCGGGGTCGGGTGGATAAAACAGTCCAGCGCTGCGCGCGATACGGTCGATTTCTTCGGTGACCACGCCGGACTCAACCACGATAAGCCGGTTATCGGGATCGAATTCGAGCACGCGTTTCATGCATTCAAAACTCACGACGACGCTGCCAGGCGCCGGCAGCGCACCTCCAACGTTGCCGGAGCCGGCACCGCGCGGCGTTAGCGCAATGCGATGTTCGAAAGCGACACGTGCCAGGGCCGCCACGTCACCGTGCGAGGACGGGAACAGCACGGCATCGGGCTCGACGTGACGCGGCGTTTCATCCCGGGCATACAGCGTGCATGTGGCCGCATCGGTAAAAACACGATCAGTTCCCAGAGCAGAACGGAAAGCGGTGAGCGCAGGTTCGGGCAGCATTTAAAGAGGCGTTCTGGAGTCAGGCCGGTAGTTCAGGAGGTAGTTGAGCGAGCAGTTGCGCTGTCATGTCAGCATCGAAATCCATGCCGATATCCCAGCCGGGATTGAGCGCAATCGGCACGCCCCCCCCGATGCGGCGCAATATCCAGGACAGCTCGGTCAGAATGCCGCCCGCAAATTCCGGGTAATGTTCGACAAAGGGTTTGGCCCGCTCGGGACTGGTGAAAAGAACCAGCACTCGCTCGCCCTCTTCGTCTTCTATGATTAACGGTTCTGCCTGGGTTGAACGCTGGAATCCCTGGATCGGGTTTTTTTCATCTCGCACCGGCATGAAGAGTTGCTGGTCGAGCAGGCGAAGCACAAAGGTTTCAACTTCAAGTGCGCCAGCATGGACGGCAGCGAGTTGTTCTTCAAGCGCGTTATGGGGGATGAAGTTCATGGTTTTAAGCTCTTGCAAGGTGACGTCCAGTGTAACCGATGGCGTGTGCAGCATGGGTAGGCGACCGCTTTGTGGGGCGACAGGATAACGAAAGACCAGGCAGGGTTAGAATGTTTTCCAATTGTAAATAATGGGGATGGCGTCACGATGGGGCGTAGCACGGGTTATGCCGGGCTTCACGATTACAACCGGGCGATTCGCGATATCGCGGCCAGTGCAGACTGGCAGTCCGGAAAATTGGCGCGGCAGCTGGAGCGGCTGGTCCAGGTGGCGGCGCGCTATATGGGTGTGGGCCGGGTGGGGATCTGGCGTATGCAGCAAGAGCAGAACAGGCTGGATTGTGTGTGCCAGTTCGACAGCCGTTTTGGGCTAACCCAGTCTGTGAAATCGCTTGGCGGAAATCAGTTCCCCGCATATTTTGCCGAACTCACCAAAAATCGCGTGATGGCGGTGGTTGATGCATTGAATGACCCCATGACAGCCGAACTCGTTGATGGGTATATCAAACCCCTCAAAATCGCGTCTTTGCTTGATGCGCCGATCTGGCTCGACGGCGAAATGGTGGGGGTCGTGTGTCATGAGCATTCGGGTATTCCACGTGTCTGGCGTGATGAAGATGTCGCTTTTGCAGGTTCGATGAGTGATTTCGCTGCCATGGCGCTGTCGCAGAACCGGTATCAGCAAGTGGAGTCGGCGCGGGAGCGGCTCACGCGCATCATCGAAGCCACGCCCGATGTGGTTGCAATCATGGCGACCAATGGTTATTTGATCCAGATGAATCCGGCTGGGCGGCAGTTACTGGGCCTGACTGAACGGGACGATGTGACGCGATTTCGTAGCCGTGATTTTTTAGGTGAACAGACTACCTACCTGCTTGAAACGGAGATATTGCCCGCCTTGCATCGAAGCGGACGCTGGACCGGGGAGGCCTTGTTGCGGGAAGACTCGCCCCAGGCATTGCCGGTGTCGGTGGTTGCGCTGGCCCATCACGATATGGTTGGGCAACTGGAATACTATTCGGTGACCTTGCGGGATTTGACGGCACAAAAAGCGATTCAGCGCGAAATCGAGGCGCTGAACAATGAGCTCGAAGCCCGCGTTCGCATACGCACACAGGAGCTGGAGTTCGCCAATCGCAATCTTGAGTCGTTTGCCTATTCGGTATCGCACGATCTCAAAGCGCCATTGCGGGGCATCGAAGGCTACAGTCGGTTGCTGGCAAATGAATATCGGGACAGCCTTCCGGAAGAGGCGCGCGAGTTCATTGATTTGATTGGGGCTTCCAGTCGGAGGATGGACCGGATGATCGAGGATATTCTGGCGTATTCTCGTGCGCAGATTCGGCAGCTGAAAGTGTTGCGTACCGACGTCGATCAGCTGATTCAACAGGTCGTCAGCGAGTTCGATCAGCAATTCAGGGATGGCGTCGTTCTGACGTTGCAGATTGAGCCTGCAGTACTGGAATGCGATCGCGAAGGAATGGTTCAGATTCTGCGCAACTTTCTGGCCAACGCCCTGAAGTATTCTCGTGAAAGTACGCCGCCGCGCATCCGGGTTGAAGGTAGTGCAGAAGCGGGGGGCTATCGTATTTCCGTTAACGATAACGGGATGGGATTCGATATGCGTTATCACGATCGGATTTTTGAAATATTTCATCGCTTGACGGGTACAGTGGATCAGGACGGAACCGGGATCGGACTTGCGCTGGCAGCGCGTTCGGCCGAGCGTATGGGCGGGCGTGTGTGGGCCGAGAGCGCACCGGGCCAGGGCGCCACTTTTTTCTTTGAACTGGATAGCGGGACGCACGCATGAAGCTGCTTTATGTCGAAGACAACCCATTCGATCGCGATCTCACGCGGCGGGCGCTGTTGAAACAAATCCCCCGTCTGGAATGGGATGCCGCGGGCGGCGTGAGCGAAGCGCTCGTGAAGCTGGATAGCCAGAAATACGATGTCGTGCTGATCGACATGTGGTTGCAGGATGGCTGCGGCATGGATGTCTTGCTGCATGTGCGGCGACACAATCTGGAGCTGGCCGTGGTCATCGTTGCCGGGTCGGGGGACGAGGGCAGCGTGATCCAATACCTGAAAGCCGGCGCGCAGGACTACGTCCCCAAGCGCGGCATGTATCTGGAGCAGCTGGGGGGGCACCTGACACGGGCACAGCAACGGTTGCGCGATAACATCCGTCCGAATACGGTGCTGACGGTGCTGTTCGTGGAATCAAGTACGGATGACGTGGAGCTGACCCGGCGCCATTTCGATCGCCGTGCACCCCATATTCGTCTGGAAGTGCAGCCCGATGGCGCAGCTGCATTGGCCTGGCTGGCACAGCCGGGTCACCATGCCGATGTTGCGCTTCTGGATTTGCGTCTGCCCGGCATGACGGGCCTCGAGTTGCTGGAAAATCTGAAAACCCGGTACAAATTCCCCTGCATTCTCATCACCGGGCGGGGTGATGAAGCTGCGGCTGCAAAAGCCATGAGCCTGGGCGCGGTGGATTACATCATCAAGGACCACGGGTATGTAGCGGCCTTGCCTTGTGTGATCGAATACGCTCATTTATTGTCGGCCTATTCTGCATTGCGGCTGACTTATGCGCGTATTCAGGATGGCGTTACGCCAGCCTGAATATGCGCAAAAATCTGCACGTTCCTTTGGGTGTTGAAGGATTGTTTGCTAGGGCTTCCAGCGTTCGGGATGTGCCCAGTATCGGGCGTTCAGCCAGTCCGGCACCGGTTTGTAGGTGGAGAGATCGTAGTCATAGATGTTCAGGTTTTCGGCGTCATCGTTAAAGCAGAGTGAAAAGCCGAGCGCACGAAATGCTGCCGCGTCGAGGGCGCAGTCCGTGCCTTCCACCAGCAGCAGTCGCGGGGCAACATAGAGCCGCGTTTGGCTGATCAATTGCTGAGCCTGATTGGCGCTCAGACCCTTCAGGGCATGAACGCCTACCGCAAGCGTGCAGGGCGTGTTTGACGCTTCGCCCGGCGTATTGACCGGTGTTTTGGGCAGGGTTCGGGCAACCAGCAGGAAAGCGCCTGCTTCAAGTGCATGGACGCTGGCGGGCTGCATTTCCTGCAAACGGCCTTGTACGTAATCGAGCCAGCTCATTTTTCATGCTTGCGTGGCACACGTATCAGGCGGGTGCCCGCAAGCCGGTCATGAAGAAACTGTTTGTCACGGTCGAAAAACGCCCACCAGAAACCGATCCCGGCCAGCATCAACCCCAGTGAAGCGAATACGAAACGCAGCAGGGCCTGCCTGAAAACCAGGGTGTTGCCATTTTCCTGAATCAGACGGATGCGCCAGGTTTTCATTGCCAGGGTTTGTCCGCTACGCAGCCAGAATGCACTGAAGTAGGCGAACAGCACCCCCAGAATGTATGCCTGAAAAAGATGGCGCTGCCACGGAGCGTGCATGTCCCCAATGATGGGCATGATGACGAAGGACGCGACGAACACCACTGCTGTCACCAAAAGCGATTCGTAGACCATCGCCGCGAAGCGTGACAGGAGGGGGGCAGGAGTAAGGGCTATTGCGTTGTCTTGCATGGTGGCTCTATATTGCAGCTTGGCGCGGCAATATGCCACAGCACGCGCCGACATAATCAAAAATCAAGGAGGGGGCTCGATGCATATCGTAAAGCAACTCATGTCCATTCCCGGCGTTATCGCCGCGGGTGAATATGCCTACCGTGGCGACCGCTTCTCGTATGAGGGTGCGCTTACCGACGAATTTGCGCGCATGGCGTCGATTCTGTGCCGCGGCAACACGCTGTCGGTCAACATGCAATCCGAGATTTTCGACTCCTTCGCCGAGAACTGCGGCTGCCGCCCGGTGCAGGGCTGGATCGTACGGGGCGATCGGATCACGGTGTGCGCAGTCGGCAATTATTTTTCCTTTATCGAAAATCGTGATGAATTGCTGAACGATGTCATGACCATCATGCGGGCCAAAGTGGGCGATGTGCAGGATGACCTGCTGGTTAACCTGTACGCCAAACTGGGCGGTGATACCAAGGAAGCCTTGTACTGAAATCGAATACACAAAAAGGGGAGAGAGCATGAACTTGGACAAGATGATGGATTTACCCGGTGCGCTGGCTGCGTTTACCTATTCCGACAAAGGCGAGCTGCAATCGCACGTGCTGCGCGAGGGAACCGAATTGACGCCGCAGGTGCTCGATTTGCTGGCCCGTTCGTGCGTCGCCAATCTGGCTATTGCCAGCATGGAAGCCCGCGGTTGGGAGGCGGTGACCGGTCAGACCGGCTTTCAGCCGCTCAAGGGGTTTTCGGTGGTGGGGCTGGAATGGTCGGTGGTCGTCAATGGCAATTGCGGCGTTGTCGTCCGCAATCGCGATATTGATTATGAAGCTTCGTTCAAAGCCGTGCAGGCAGGTTGAGGAGCGCGTATGTCATTGAAAAAAATACTTGTGCTCGATGGCGTAACCGCGGTGTGCCGGTTTCGTGATGACGGCGTGGTCATGGAGGCCGAGGGCATATTGTCCCGGGAGCTCATTGAACGCCTGGCGAAGTTTTCCCAGTGGTATCGCCGCATGGTGTCGAGCAATACTGACCTCTTGTCATTGTTTTCACAGATGCGTGGCTGGTCGCCTTCGCAGGGCTGGATTGTGCAGGGTGAAGCCATGACGGTATGCAGTGTGGGCAATATGGTTTGTCTGGTCGAAAACGCGCAGGGTTCGCTGAACCAGCTGATGAAGGCGCTTAGTGAAGCCGCGCACGAATAACCGGCCGGGTGGCGGCCATCTCTGCCGCGATTCCGGTTGAAGCGGCCTATGCAAAAAATCAACCCCTCCGTGCGCGGAGGGGTTTTTGTTGGCACCCCGTGGATTTATTCCACGGCGCCGGGGTAAAAAGCCCGCCTGATAAACGCTATAGCAGGTTTTCTTGACCGAATCAGGTCAAAACGATTACCCTCTCAGGTTCACCAACGAATTGATTTATTACCAGTTTATGGAAGCCACGGGCGCCGAGATTGTTGTACGTTGTCTAGCCGAAGAGGGGGTCGAGTTTGTTTTCGGCTATCCCGGCGGAGCCGTACTCAACATCTACGACGAAATCTTCAAGCAGGATAAATTCAAGCATGTGCTGGTGCGTCATGAGCAGGCAGCGGTTCACGCTGCAGATGCCTACGCGCGTTCCACCGGCCGTGTCGGTGTGGCATTGGTGACCTCGGGGCCGGGCGTCACCAACGCCGTGACCGGGATTGCCACGGCTTATATGGATTCTGTCCCGATTGTCGTAGTCACCGGCCAGGTGCCCACCCCCGCAATTGGGCTGGATGCGTTCCAGGAAGTGGATACCGTCGGCATTACGCGTCCCTGCGTCAAGCACAACTTCCTCGTCAAGGACGTCAAAGATCTGGCGATGACGATGAAGAAGGCGTTCATTATTGCCGCCACGGGCCGCCCCGGTCCCGTCGTGGTCGACGTGCCCAAGGACGTGACGGCTCACATCACCGAATTTGTATACCCGGCCACGGTCGAGATGCGCTCCTACAACCCGGTGGTCAAAGGCCATAGCGGACAATTGAAGCGCACCGTGCAGATGCTGCTCGAAGCCGAGCGCCCGATGATTTACGCAGGTGGCGGCGTGGTGCTGGGCAATGCTTCCGAACAATTGATCGAGCTGGCGCGTTTGCTGGGCTTTCCCGTCACCAATACTTTGATGGGCTTGGGTGGACATCCCGCAACCGACAAGCAGAACCTCGGCATGTTGGGAATGCACGGCACCTACGAAGCCAACATGGCGATGCAGCACTGCGATGTGCTGCTGGCCGTGGGTGCGCGCTTTGATGATCGCGTGATCGGCAACCCCGCACATTTTGCGCGCGAGCAACGCCGCATCATTCATATCGATGTCGATCCCTCCTCGATTTCCAAGCGCGTCAGGGTCGATGTGCCCATCGTTGGCGACGTGCAGAATGTGCTGACCGATATGCTGGCCCTGCTGAAGCAGGCCAAGGAAAAGTCCGATGCGGCTGTGCTGAATGCCTGGTGGACGCAGATCGAATTGTGGCGCTCGAAGAACTGCCTGAAGTACA
>JADMKH010000311.1 GCA_018780025.1 Thiobacillus sp. | reverse complement strand
CAGCCGGTTGCGCAGCTTGCGCCAGGCCAGCCAGTCCAGCGCGTTTTCGAGTATGCCCAGGCGCTCAGCGCGGTTCAGGTTATCCAGCAGCGGGCCGGGAACTTCACCCAGCAACAGAAGCAGGCGTGGAATCAGCTTTTCGCCCAGGTGATCCTGCAGGCGGCCAAAACGGGCCGCAAAGGCCTCGATGCCGATGGCAAGGCTGGTGTCCGGTGCAAGTTGATCGAGCTGTTCAACCCCAAGGTCCATCTGATTGAGCCCATGCCAGCTCGCTTCAAGCGCATGCGCTTCGCGTTCGGCGATGTCCAGTGCGCGTGCGAAAGCCGGTACGTGTTCCGGAAGATAGTTGAGGCTCACAGCGGAATCCCGGTTCGCGTGGCTTCCTGAACGATGGGCCAACTCGCGTTTTCGGGCCCCGCCAGGATGACATCGATTTTCTGCTCGCCCAGCAACTGCTGCAATCTCGCCTCCAGCCGGGCTGCCTGCCAGGCGGCATCAACCGGCAAATGGGGAAGTTCCACCAGCAGATCGAGGTCGCCTCCCTTGCCCCGGTCATCCACGCGCGAGCCGAACAGCCGTACGCGTCCCTGCCGGCCAAACAATTGATGGACAGCATCAACGATGATCTTTTGTTGCTCGGCGGAAACCCTCATGCGTTCGAGTTTAGCACCTGTGAGGCGCTTGACGATTCCGGTTCACACCCAGCGCCCGCCTCCCACCCACCCCACTATCCAGCGCACGCCGCCGTAGGCCAGCCAGGACAACATGCGGTGCGGCCAGGCACGGCGTTGCCAGTCGGCGGGGTCCAGTTGCACTGACTGGCGCATGGCCCGGGACAGGCGCTGCTGCAAGTCGCGCCCGAACGCTTGGTCTTCGATGACGATGTTGGCTTCGCGCGCCAGCAACAGGCTGAACGGGTCGATGTTGCTGGAGCCGACGGTGGCCCAGTGGCCATCGACCACGGCGACCTTGGCGTGCAGTTCGCTCGCCTGATATTCGTAAATCTTTACGCCGCTGGCGAGCAGGTCATAGTAGAGCGAACGTGCGGCCGCCTGGAAAAAGGGGTGGTCGGTTTGCCCCTGCACCAGAAGCTTGACCTGCACGCCACGCGCGACGGCCTTCTTGAGCAATTTGCGGAAACGATAACCGGGCAGAAAGTAGGCGTTGGCAATGACGATTTCCTCGCGCGCTCGCGCCAGCGCGGCCAGGTAACTCCGTTCGATATCGCGACGATGGGCAAAGTTGTCGCGCACCACAAAAGCGGCGCGGACGTGGCCATCGGTGGGCCAGGCCGGCTTGACCGCGGCCTTGTGTTCACCCGGTTGCAACTGCGACAAGGCCACCAGCCGCCACAGGCGACGCATGTTTTGATGGATCGGTTCAAGTAGCGGGCCTTGTACTTCCACGCTGAAATCGAGCCGCGGCGCTTCGAAACGAACCGGCTCAAAGTCGTCGATCAGATTCATGCCGCCGATAAAGGCAATGCGCGCATCGACCACCGCGAGCTTGCGATGCAGGCGCCGCAAACTGCGCGGGTTGGCCAGCCAGCCCATGACCCGCGGGCGGTAAACCAGCAAGCTGACGCCGCTGTCTGCAAAGGCTTTTCGCCATTCGACGGGTAACGCGTGCGAGCCGACGCCATCGACCAGCACCCTGACCTGCACCTGGCGCTGGGCGGCGCGTATCAAGGCGTCGCGCACGGCTTCGGCGCTGGGGTCCGGATTGAAGATATAGGTTTCGAGATGGATTTCCGATAGCGCGGCGTCGATTGCCGCGATCAGCGCCGGAAAGAATTCCTCGCCGCTCTGCAATAGCCGCAGCCGGGTACCGGCGACCGGTTCGACCACACCCGAAAACCCTTTATGCCAGCGTCGCCGTACCGTCATCAGGCCAGGCTGAGTTTTGCGGACAACGCGGCATGGTCGGATATGCGGTGCCAGGCATCGCCGGTGTGTACGCGCGCAGAATGAATGTTGAAGCGCCGCACATAGATGCGATCAAGCTGAAACATGGGCAGGATGGCGGGATAACTGCGGGCAGACTTGCCGTGATGGGTTTCGAACACTTCGGCCAGGCCCAGCTCATCCTCGAAATAACGTCCCGCGCGCACCAGCCAGTCATTGAAGTCGCCGGCCAGGATCAGCGGCGCGTCGTCCGGCACCATGGCACGCACGCGGGCGACGATCATGGCCAGCTGGCGCTTGCGGCCGCGTTCGGTCAGCCCCAGATGGACGTTGATGCAATGCACCGGCCCGGTTGCGCCGGGCACTTCGATTTCGCAATGCAGCATGCCGCGGCTCTCAAAACCATGGGCCGAAATGTCTTCATTTTCCCACGACAAAATCCTGTAGCGCGACAGGATGGCATTGCCGTGATGGCCGGTGTCGTAGATGCAGTTCTTGCCATAGGCGAAGTCGGTGTAGACATGGCCCGCCAGGAACTCGTGCTGCGGCCCGCTCGGCCAGTGCTGGAAACGGCTGGCGCGCTGGCCGTGACTGCCCTGCACTTCCTGCAGGAAAACGATGTCGGTGCCGAGGGTGCTTAGACGGTCGCGCAACTCGTGCACGGTCAGCCGCCGGTTGAATTGCGACAGGCCTTTATGGATGTTGTAGCTGGCAATATGCAGCGGAGAAGTCATCGGGTCATTATAAGCGCGCGGGCAGCAGCCGAATCGCCGCCGCGTTGCTGGGCGAGAAGCAGCGCGCCGCTGCGTCCGCCCACGGCAACCAAACATGGCGCAGATGCTCGCGCGGGGCCAGGGTGATGGGCAACGGCGCGGGCAGCTTCAAACCAAACACGTGCTCGGTGTTGTGGGTAACGCCGGGCGCGTAGCGGTGGCGCCAGCGTGCATAGATTTCGAAGCGGGTTGAGATATCCCACGCTGTCAGCTCGGACTGCGTGGCATCGAGGCCGGTTTCCTCGCGCACTTCGCGAATCGCGGTTTGTTCGAGCGTTTCGCCCGCATCCTGCGAGCCGGTAACCGACTGCCAGAATCCCGGCACGTCGGCGCGTTCCATCAGCAGCACCTGGCCGTCGGCCGTGTGGATCACGACGAGAACGGAAACCGGGATTTTATAGCGCGTCACTCGATGAGGGCTTGGAGCGTGCTGCCGTTGGCCTGGACGCCAAACAGGCGGTCGATGTTGGGATGCTTGCCGGGATGCAACCGCGCATCGTCGGTGTGCTCGGCGAAGATCACCAGGCCTTCGGTCGCGGCGGCCGGCGAGATGCCGCCGTGCTTGCCCGCCAGATACGCATAGACGCGAAACGAGCCGGCACTGCCGGGGGCGTTGGCAATAGCGGCCACCGCAACGCCGGCGGCGTCGGTCAGCACCAGTTTGTCGCCCGCGCATTCGGGCAGGGTTTTCAGGGTGTCGGCGAAATTCATTTCAAAATCCTTGTCCGCGAAGGGACACAAAGAAAAACAAAGACTCTTTCACCGTTATGTGTTGTTCCTTGGCAAACGCATTGGAATCACGCGCTATCCGTAGGTCGGGAATACCTTCCCGACGCAACGGGCGGGGGTGTCGGGAAGGTATTCCCGACCTACGACATCATGCGGCCAACAGATAACGGTGAAAGAGCCAAAACAAAACCAGCCCCTTGCCCGTCATGGCGAGCTAAGCGAAGCCATCCAGTGTCCGCGCGGCGGCGTTTCTGGATTGCTTCACTGCGTTCGCAATGACGGACCGAGTAGGTCGGGAACACCTTCCCGACGCAGCGGACGGCGGCCAGGCTGAGTGTCGGCAAAGTCCGGCTGGATACTGTCCCTGCGGGACATATGTTGCCGACCTACGGCTAAGGAAGCACTGATTTATTCATATTTCGTCATTGCGAGCGAAGCGCGGCAATCCAGCGTATTGATTAAGCAGGCATTTCTGGATTGCCGCGTCGCTACGCTCCTCGCAATGACGAATTAATCAGCGTTTCCCTAAGGGTTTAAGCCGCCTTGTCCGTGCCCGCCGGGTTGCGCAGACGGATGTGCAGTTCGCGCAGCTGTTTATCGTCCACCACATTGGGGGCGTTGGTCATCAGACAGGAGGCGCGCTGGGTTTTGGGGAAGGCGATCACATCGCGGATCGACTCGGCGCCGGCCATCAGCGTCACCAGACGGTCGAGGCCAAACGCCAGACCGCCGTGTGGCGGTGCGCCGTATTGCAGCGCATCGAGCAGGAAGCCGAATTTTTCGCGGCGCTCAGCTTCGCCAATGTTCAGCGCAGCAAAGACTTTTTCCTGCACGTCCTGTTTGTGGATACGCACCGAACCGCCGCCGACTTCCCAACCGTTCAGCACCATGTCGTAAGCCTTGGACAGGCAGCGGCCGGGATCGGTGGCGAGCCAGTCTTCGTGGCCGTCCTTGGGCGCGGTGAAGGGATGGTGCAGCGCGTCCCAGCGGTTTTCGTCCTCGTTGAATTCGAACATGGGGAAATCGACCACCCACAGCGGCGCCCAGGCTCGGCCGTCGAGGTGGTTTTTCTCGTGACCGATCTTGAGGCGCAGCGCGCCCAAGGCATCGTTGACCACCTTGGCGCGGTCGGCGCCGAAGAAGATGAGGTCGCCGTTGGTCGCGCCGGTGCGTTCGATCACCGCGCGCAAGGCGGCTTCGGACAGGTTCTTGACGATGGGCGATTGCAGGCCGGCTTCGTTGAGCTGGCTGACATCGTTGACCTTGATGTAGGCCAGACCCTTGGCGCCGTAGATCTTGACGAATTCGGTGTAGCCGTCGATCTCGCTGCGGCTGAGCGACGCGCCGCCGGGAATGCGCAGTGCGGCGACGCGGCCTTTCGGATCGTTGGCCGGGCCGGAAAACACCTTGAACGCGACATCCCGCATCGCATCGCCGACATCGACGATTTCGAGCGTCACCCGCATGTCGGGCTTGTCGGAACCGTAGCGGTTGATCGCCTCGGCGTAAGTCATGCGCGGGAAGGCGGCGGGCAGGTCGGTGTCCTGCGCGCGCTTCATCATGTCGCGGATCATGCCTTCGACCAGGCCCATGATTTCTTCTTCGCCGAGAAAGGAGGTCTCCAAATCCACTTGCGTGAATTCGGGCTGGCGGTCGGCGCGCAGGTCTTCGTCGCGGAAACATTTGGTGAGCTGGAAATAACGGTCGTAGCCCGCCACCATCAGCAGCTGCTTGAACAGTTGCGGCGACTGCGGCAGCGCGTAGAACATGCCGTCGTGGACGCGGCTCGGCACCAGATAATCGCGCGCGCCTTCCGGGGTGGAGCGCGTCAGCATCGGGGTTTCGATTTCCATGAAGCCGTTGGCATCGAGGTAATCGCGCATGATTTTGGAGACGCGATAGCGCAGGCGCATGTTCTTCTGCATCGGCTCGCGGCGCAGGTCGAGGTAGCGGTATTGCAGACGGATGTTTTCGTTGATGTTGTCGTCGTCGATCTGGAACGGCGGCGTCAGCGAGGGGTTCAGCACTTCCAGCTTTTTGGTCAGCATTTCGACCATGCCGGTTTGCATGTTGGGATTTTCGGTGCCGGCGGGACGCGCGCGCACCAGGCCCTCGATCTTCAGCACGAACTCGGAACGCACCTCTTCGGCAAGCGTAAACGCGGCGGGGGTATCGGGGTCGATGACCACCTGCATCATGCCTTCGCGGTCGCGCAGGTCGATGAAGATGACGCCGCCGTGGTCGCGCCGACGATGCGCCCAGCCGCATAGCGTCACAGTGTTGCCGATGTCGGCAGCGCTCACGGCGCCGCAGTAATGAGTACGCATGCTTTATTTCCTAATTCAATGCCTGGCTTGTTAATTTCCCGGGCGCGACTCGCCTGAAGCGACGCCCATCGAGACGATGTATTTCAACGCGCGGTCAACCGACACATTCAGCTCGATGACCTCGCTTTTTTTCACGAAAAAATAAAACCCGTTGACCGGGCTCGGCGTGGTGGGAATGAACACCGCCACGTGCGCGTCGGGCAACAAGCGCGCCACCTCGTCCGGAATATTGGTCTGAAAAGCCAGCGACCAGGCCTCGGGATGCGGATAGCGCACCAGCAACACCTTGCGAAACGCATGGCCGCTGCCTGACAACAGGGTGTCGGAGACCTGCTTGACGCTACCGTAGATGGTTTTCACCACCGGAATCCGGGTGAGCTGCCGCTCCCAGAAATCGATGATTTTCTGACCAAAAAAATTGGCGCCGAACACGCCGGTCAGGACGATGACCAGGAGTGTCAGGATGACACCCAGTCCAGGCACCCTCACCCCCAGCCAGGCCTCGGTCTGCCATGCGGCGGGCAGCACGGTGAGACTCTGGTCCATGGTGCCGATCAGCAGGTCGAGTACCCACAGGGTGATCCCCAATGGCACCCAGATCAGCAGACCGGTAATGAAATAGCGTTTCATAGACAGAAAGTGACAACGGCCCAAAACAAGAAGCGGGCGCTACAAGCCGCCCGCTTTTCAGTGAAATCCGCGCTTTAGTTGCTTGCCGGGCAAGCCGCTGTGCCGCAAGCGGAGGACGGGGCTTCGGACCTGGCTTCAGCCGGTTTGCTGGCGCCGCCCTTGAAATCGGTGGCGTACCAGCCGGTTCCCTTCAGCGCAAAACCCGGCGCGGTTACCTGCTTGGTGTAATGGGCCGCGCCGCAAGACGGACACTCGGTCAGCGGTGCATCCGATACTTTCAGCATTTCGTCCTGCGCAAAACCGCAAGACGCGCATTTGTAAGCGTAGATCGGCATATAAATTCTCCGACAATCAATAAGTTGCGGGATTATACCCAATAGTACCGGGCACAAGTATCCAATAGAGCCGACACACGCTGACAACAGGCTTCAGCCGTCTCACCACTTGAAGTCCAGGCTGCCATAGACGCGGCGGCTAAACAGGTTGGTATTACGAAACTCTTCGTAATCCTTGCCCAGGTTCTGCCCGGTTACCGCGGCCTCGACTTCGGTCCCCTGCCATTTCCAGCGCCGCGCCAAACGAACATCGACCCGGGTGAAGGCCTGGGTGTTATCCCCTGGGGCCAGCCATTTCTGCGCGTCGCTGTATTGCACAAACACACTGCTGTCCCAGCCGTTGCCAAAGCGGTAACGGGCTATCGCACCCCAGCTATCGCGCGGAGCGGACGCGGGAATATCCTTGTTGAAATTGACAACTGACGTGGCTGCGCTCAGGAAAACACGTGCATAGTGGGTACTTACATCAAACGAACGGGTCGGTCGCCAGCGCAGTTGAACCTCGCCACCGTGCGCGTCGACCGAGCCGATATTGTCGTAAAAGAATACTTTGGGCTGAAAAGAGTTTGCGTCGCTGGGTGGGTTCGGATTAATTCTCTTTTCACCGATAAAGCTGTCGATGCGATCCCGGTAAAGCCGCACATCCAGCTCAAGATGCAACGCGCTCCACCGGCCAACATAACCGAGCTCACGCGACAGGATGCGCTCAGGTTCAAGGCCGCCATTACGCATGATCGTGGTATCAATCACCGTCCCGGCATCATTCAGCAAAACCTGATTGCCCATTTCCTCAAAAAAAGTGGGCGAGCGGTAGGCGCGTGATACCCCCAGCCGGAGGACGTGATCCGGCACCACAGTGAAGCTGGCCGCGACGCGCGGCGAAATGTCTGCGCCCGTGAAGTAATGGTGCTCCAGCATGGCACCGCCCTGCAACAATACCCGCTCGTGGAGACGCCATTCAAGATTGCCGAACGCACGCGCGATTTCGCCGCGCATGGTCTTGCTGGAATTGTAGTTCTGCGGGCTCTTGACTGTTTCCTGCCACACCTCGCCCCCCCACACCGCACGCAAATTGGGCGACCACTGCTCATTGACCTGCAGGTCAATGCTGCTTCGGGACTGCAGCAGGTATTGGTTTACCACGATATTGCCGTAATCTTTTTCTTCATATACGAGGGGAGAAACCCGCACATCCGCATCAAACGCATTTTGCGTATGGTAAGCCTGCACCCGCCATTCCCGCCGTGCGGATTCCACCTTGTGATAGGCGAATTGCAGATAAAACGCGTTCGAATCCTGCTCGCGGGGTTCCAGTGCAAGCCGTGAATCGGCAGTCAGCGCACCCGCGTGCCCGTTGCCCTGATTCAGCCCGAATTGCGCCATCACATCCGAGTCCGCTGCGAGTTGCCAATCCAGACGACCATTCACGAAGTAATTTTGGCTGGCTTCATAGTATTGCCCGCCAGACACAACAGGACTCACGGGAACGTTCTGCTTGAAGCGGTCCCGTTGCTGGGCCGAGGCCGTGAGCCGATAGCGTAGCGCGGCGTCTCCCCCGCCATGGCGTACCGTCAGTCCACGCATATCCTGCGTGCCTGCCTGCATCGACACGAACTCGCCCGGCACCTGCGCCGCCGTTTTGGTGATGATGTTAATGACTGCCGCAAACGAATTGGCGCCATGGATCGAGGCATTCGGTCCGCGCACGACTTCGATGCGCTCGATGTCGTCGATGGCAAGCGGCAAATCCGTCCAGTTCACCGCACCATAGTGAGGGCTGTAGATCGAGCGGCCATCGACCAGCACCTGGAAACGACGCGAGTAGGCGTCACCGAGGCCGTGATAACCGGCCGCCCAGGTGTTGTCGCGGGTGTAAGCCACCGAGAAACCCGGCACCAGGCGCAGCAAATCCGGGATATCGCGAAAACCCGAAGCCCGGATCATGTCCTGATCGATGATCGTGACTGCGGCGGGCGCCTCGCTCACCGGTTGCGACAGCCGCGACACCGACAGCACGACGGGCAACTCGTCGAGAAAATCCGTTTCGGTAACGGCAGCCTGGACTGACCCGGGCATTGCCAGGGCGCTGCCCAGCAGCGGCATCATCGCCAGCAGACTGATTGGGGTTCGTTGAAAGCGGCTCACTCGTCTCATGCCGCTGCGCTTTGCGCACCGGCTTCTCTATATAGGGTTATTGCATTCAACTGATAACGGCTGGCAGCCGCCCGAGTTTAATATCTCGACCAAATCAGCAACCAAAGTTTTCTCAGGCAAGCTTTTACCAGCCCAAGCTGAGACTGCCGTAAACGCGTCGGCTGAAGATGTTTTCCTGACGAAACTCGCTGTAGTCCCGGCCCAGGTTCTGGCCGACCAGTGCGGCCTCGACTTCGGTCCCCTGCCACTTCCAGCGCCGCGCCAGACGGACATCGACGCGGGTGTAAGGCTGGGTGATATCGCCTTCGGCCAGCCATTTCACACGGTCCGAGCGATAGACGCCGGTGCTGGCGGCCCAGCCCCGCCCCAGGTCGTAACGCGCCAGCAGGCTGAAAAGATTGCGCGGCGTAGATTCGGTCAGGTCATTATCGACGCCCGGCGCCGCATCGATGAATGCGCGCGCATACTGGGCGGAGAGCCGGAACGCGGGCACGGGCTGCCAGCTCAACTGCACATCGCCGCCGCGCACGGTGAAGTCGTCGCGGTTGTCGAACTGCGCCGGCGTTCCGCTGCCATTGATGTAATGGTGAATGGTGTCGTGAAACAGCCTGGCATCGAACTGCATGCGCAGCCCCGCATACTGGCCGACGTAAGCGATTTCGCGCGAGCGGATGCGTTCGGGCCGTAACGGCGGCGAAGGCGCGGCGATTTGCTGAAGCAGGATGCCGGTGGTTGTGTAATAGGTCAGGCTGCCTTTCTGCTCGAAGAAGGTCGGCGAGCGATAGGCCTGCGAGAGGTTGAGGCGCAGCGTGTGTCCCTCGGCCAGGGTGTAGTTGATCGCCGCGCGCGGCGAAACATCGGTACCGGTAAAGTAATGATGCTCCAGCATCGCGCCGCCCTGCACCAGCAGGTCGGGCCGCGCATGCCATTCCAGATTGGCGTAGGCGCGTGCGAGCATGCCGTCCAGCGTATCGCGCGTATCGAAATAGCGCAGGCTTTTCGCCGTTTCGCGCCGCAATTCGGCGCCCCACACCACCCGCCAGTCCGGCGCCAGGCGGCGGTTGACCTGAAGCTCGATATTGGCGCGGATTTGCACGGCATCGCCGCCGGCGTCGAGCAGAAACGGCGTGGGAACGGGCACAAGCGGCGGAACCAGCGGCGTGGCATGCGGCGCATCCAGCGCGTTACGGCTGAAATACGCCTGCACCATCCATTCGTCGTCGGCATTGTGCGCGCGGTGATATTTAAGCTGGACGTACTGCGCGGACACGTCCTGCCGGGGAGGCTCTTCCGGATGCCGCTGGCTGCCCGCCCGCCAGTCGCCCACCGCCACGCCGAACTGCGCGCTGAATTCGTCGGTGGCCGAGAGCCGGTAATCCGCCCGCCCATTGAGGAAATAGGTCCGCGTTTCCTCATACAGCGTGTCGCTTGCATCGCTGGGGCGGGTCTCGAAGCGGTCGCGGGCCTGCGCCGACAGGGTCATGCGGTAACGCAGGTCGCCCTGACTCCCGCCGTGCCGCAGCGTCACCCCGGCCATGCCCTGCTCGCCGTATTGCACGGAAGCGAACGCCCCGGGCGTCTGGCTCGGATCCTTGCTGACGATATTGATGACGGCCATGAACGCATTGGCGCCGTAGCTTGCGGCGTTGGGGCCGCGCACCACTTCGATGCGCTCGATGTCGTCGACCGACAGCGGCAGTTCGCCCCAGTTCACCGCGCCATAACCGGCGTTGTAGATCGAACGGCCATCGACCAGCACCTGGAAGCGCCGCGAGAACGCATCGGCCATGCCGTGATAGCCCACCGCCCAGGTGTTGTCGCGGGTGTAGGCGATCGAGAAGCCCGGCACCAGACGCAGCAGATCGGGAATATCGCGAAAGCCCGAGGCGCGGATCATGTCCCGGTCGATGATCGTAACTGCGGCGGGGGCTTCGTTCAGCGGCTGCGACAGCCGCGAGGCCGACAACACCACTGGCAGATCGTCGAAAAAATCGGATTCGCTGAGGTCGGCCCGCGCCTGGACAGGGGACGTCAGGGCGCCACCAAGAAGGAACGCTACACCCAAGGCGCAGCATATCGCGTGTTGTTTGCCCCTCACTTCGTGCCGGTACGCATTGCGCGCCGCCCCCTCTCCGCCTTGTTTGTTATGAATGCGGTGGATAACGGCTAACCGCCCCACACGCTTTGAGGCTAGAACGGAATATCGTCATCCATATCGTCGAATCCGCTGCTGGCCGGGCGCTGCGCGGCGGCCGGCGGCGCGCTGCGAGGCTGGCTGCGCGGCGGCGGCGCGGACTGGTCCATGCCGCCCTCGCCCATATCGGCCATGCCGCCGCCACCCTTGCTGCCCAGCATCTGCATGCGGTCGCCGCGAATTTCAGTGGCGTATTTTTCGACGCCGTCCTTGTCGGTGTATTTACGGGTCTTGAGCGAGCCTTCGATATAAACCTGACTGCCCTTTTTCAGATACTGCCCGCACACTTCGGCAGTACGATCAAAAAAGCTGACGCGATGCCATTCGGTCGCCTCGACCATGTTTCCGGTTTTATCCTTGTATTTGTCGGTGGTTGCGATCGCCAGGCTGGCAACGGCACTGCCACTCGGCAGATAACGCATTTCGGGATCGCGCCCCAAGTTGCCGATCAGAATGACTTTGTTGACAGATGCCATGTTTTTCCCCGAATTGAAATTAAATTGCGTGTGTTTGTCGTGTTGCTGATTCTATCAGTACAGCCTGCCAGGCCAAGCACTCAGATGGCCGCTGCCTCCAGCAGGCTGCGCGCACCGGCTTCGTCCCATCCCTTGATGCTGACCTTGAGCATGGCCACGCCTTCCTCGGCAAGCACCACCGCCTCGATCACGCCGGCCACACCGGCCAGCTGCATCTTCAGCAGCGCCGCCTGATCTTCCGGCATCACCCCCACATTAAACATCCGGGTCTTGATCGCGGGGGGCGGCATCATCGATAGCGTAGCCAGCAGCCAGATCGCCATCAGCACCACGCAGAAGATAAACACCACGTGGAAACCATAGTGCTGTGCCAGCCAGCCGCCGACCACCCCGCCGAAAAACAAACCCAGCGCCTGCGCGGTGTTGTATACGCCCATCGCGGTGCCCTTGGCCGACACCGGAGCCAGCTTGGAAATCAGCGAAGGCAGACTGGCCTCCAGCAGATTGAAGGCAACGAAATAAAAAAACAGCGCCCAGACGATGCCCCAGAAATATTCGATACCGAACGCCAGCCCCAGTTGCGCCAACAGCATCAGCGCCACCGCACCGACAAACACCGGTTTCATCTGGCCGCGCTTTTCACCATAGATGATGGCGGGCACCATCAACACGAACGAACCCAGCAATACGGGCAGATACACCGCCCAGTGATGATCGGCAGCGAGGCCGCTGTTCTTGAGCGCCACCGGCACCACGACGAACATCGCCATTTGTGCTGCATGCAACGCAAATATTCCAAAATCGAGGCGGAGTAACTGGCCGTTACGCAGCACGTCTTTCAAGCGCGCCGGATTGGCCTGGGCATCAGCGTGGAAATGGCTGTCCGTGGGGTCGGGCACCCAAACCTTGACCACCCAGATGGCGGCCAGCGCCAGCATGCCGGTCAGCGCAAAAATCCCCGGCACGCCGATCACGCGGTTGAGCGCCGGCCCGGCGACCAGCGACACCGCAAACGTGACACCGATGGAGGAGCCGATAATCGCCATCGCCTTGGTACGGTGTTCTTCGCGGGTGAGATCGGCCAGCATGGCGGTGACGGCGGCAGATACGGCACCGGCGCCCTGCAGCGCACGGCCGAAAATGGTCCAGTAGATATCGGTAGCCGTGGCCGCCACAAAACTGCCGAGCGCGAACACGATGAGTCCGAAGATGATGACCTTCTTGCGGCCGATGCGGTCGGACGCCATGCCGAAGGGGATCATGAAGAGGGCTTGGGTCAGGCCATACATGCCGAGCGCGAGGCCGATCAGGGTGTGGTTATTGCCGCCCGGCAGGTGTTCCGCGTACAGCGCGAACACCGGCAGAATCAGGAACATGCCCAGCATGCGCAGGCCGAAAATCGCCGCCAGGCCCGATGTGGCGCGCTTTTCGGCGCGGGTCATGCTTTCGGACAAGTCGAGTTGAGCCACTGCAAAGTTCGGCGGATGCGGGAAGTCCGTTATATTAGCAGGTTGCGAATCACGCCCAAGCTGCCAAACAATGGAATTCATCCGCATCCGTGGCGCCCGCACCCACAATCTGAAAAACATCAACCTCGACCTGCCGCGCAACAAGCTGGTGGTGATTACGGGGCTATCGGGTTCAGGCAAATCGTCGCTGGCGTTCGACACGCTCTACGCCGAAGGCCAGCGCCGCTACGTCGAATCGCTGTCGGCTTACGCGCGGCAGTTTTTGCAATTGATGGAAAAACCCGACGTCGACCTGATCGAAGGCCTGTCGCCGGCGATTTCCATCGAGCAGAAAGCCACCAGCCACAACCCGCGCTCGACCGTCGGCACCGTCACCGAGATCCACGATTACCTGCGCCTGCTGTATGCCCGCGTCGGCGATCCGCGCTGCCCGGAACACGGCATCACGCTGGCCGCGCAGACGGTGTCGCAGATGG
>JADMKH010000169.1 GCA_018780025.1 Thiobacillus sp. | reverse complement strand
TTGATGCGCGCACGCCGTTATCCCTGCCTCTACAATTGCCCCATGCCAACCATCACCACCCGCCCCTGCCCTGACGATGCCCGCACTGCTCTCGAACAGGCTGGACTCGCCCCTGCATGGGCTCGACTGTATGCCGCGCGTGGCGTCACTCGCCCCGAGCAGATCTCACACCGGCTGCCGCAGCTGCTGCCCCCCGCCGGTCTGCTGCATATCGAACGCGCCGCCAACCTGCTTGCCCATGCCATCGAGGAAAAGCAGCGCCTGCTCATCATCGCCGACTACGATGCCGACGGCGCCACCGCCTGCGCCGTCGGCGTGCGCGGCCTGCGCATGCTCGGTGCGCGAGTCGATTATCTGGTGCCCAACCGGCTCGAACACGGCTATGGCCTCACCCCCGATATCGTCAAGCTCGCCGCCGCACGCCAGCCCGACCTGATCGTCACGGTGGACAACGGCATTGCTGCTGTGGATGGCGTGGCGACGGCAAACGCGCTTGGCATTCCGGTGCTGGTCACCGACCACCACCTGCCCGGCGACGCGCTGCCCAATGCCGCCTGCATCGTCAATCCCAACCAGGCGGGCTGCACCTTCGCGTCGAAAAACCTGGCGGGGGTGGGGGTGATGTTTTATGTGCTGCTGGCTCTGCGCGCCGAATTGCGCCAGCGCGGAGCCTATGCCAAACAAGCTGAACCCGATCTGCGCACCCTGCTCGATCTGGTTGCGCTCGGCACGGTCGCTGACGTGGTCAGGCTCGACGCCAACAACCGCACGCTGGTGGAAAACGGCTTGGCGCGGATGCGCGCGGGCAAGGCCAGTACCGGCATCAACGCGCTGTTTCGCGCCGCCGGTCGCGACCCCACGCGCGCCACGGTGTTCGATCTTGGCTTCATGCTCGGCCCGCGCCTCAACGCCGCCGGTCGACTCGACGACATGGCGCTCGGCATCGAATGCCTGCTTGCAGAAGATCCCAACACCGCGCAGCAACTGGCGCAGCGACTCGACACGCTTAACCGCACCCGCCGCGATGTCGAAGCCGACATGCTGGAAGAAGCGCTCGCCATCCTCGCCACCTTCAACCCCACCGACAGCCACAGTCTCACCGCCTGGCAGCCCGGCTGGCACATCGGCGTCATCGGCATCCTGGCCTCACGCCTGAAAGACAAGTTTCACCGCCCCACCATCGTCTTCGCCAGCCACGATAGCGGCGAACTCAAAGGATCGGGCCGCTCCATCCCCGGTTTGCATTTGCGCGACGCCCTCGACCTCGTCGACAAGCGCCATCCCGGCCTGATCAACAAGTTCGGCGGACACGCCATGGCAGCAGGGCTCAGCATTCCGGCTGGCCGCCATGAAGCTTTCACCCAGGCCTTTGAGACCGTCGTACGCGAACTGATCGATCCGGCCGATCTGGAAGGAGTCATTGAAACCGATGGCGAACTCGACATCGTCGCGCACAGTTATGAACTCGCCGAACAGCTTGATCACGCCGTATGGGGACAGGGATTTCCTGCGCCGCTGTTCACCGCGACATTCGATGTCATGGCACAGCGCGTGGTCGGCGAGAAGCATCTGAAATTGAAATTGTCACGCGACGGAGAGGTATTCGAAGCCATGCGCTTCTTCCAGGCCGACCCGCTACCTGCCCGCATTCATGCCGTCTACGCGCTCATGCCCAACGAATTCAACGGGCAGAAATCCCTGCAATTGAAGCTGCAGCACTGGGAGCCCGTGCCCTCGCTGCGATGACGCAGATTGCCGTAAGCAGCTATTTCATGCATGCCACGGGTCCATCATTGGCGTCTTTGGGCGGCGTGTTGAATCGGGCAACTCAAACATAGCCCTCGGGATTGCCCTGCTGCCAGCGCCACGCATCAGCGCACATACGCGGCAAATCATATTCCGCATGCCAGCCCAGCTCCCGGGCGGCGCGAGTCGGGTCGGCCCAGCATTGCGCCACATCGCCCG
>JADMKH010000063.1 GCA_018780025.1 Thiobacillus sp. | reverse complement strand
GCCGCGCGCATCCGCGACGCCCATGTGCTGATCAGCAACAAGGTCAAGCTCACGGGCGAACTGCTCGCCGCCGCGCCGAGCGTGAAGATGATCGCAGCAGCCGCCACCGGCACCGACAACATCGACCTCGCTTACTGCAAGGCCCACGGCATCGTCGTGTCCAACATCCGCAACTACGCGGTGCATGCGGTGCCCGAACACGCGTTCATGATGATGCTGGCGCTGCGGCGCAATTTGCTGGGCTGGCGGCAGGATGTGAACGCCGGGCTGTGGCAGCAGTCCGATCAGTTCTGCCTGTTCACCCGCCCGGTCAACGATCTGTTCGGCAGCACGCTGGGGCTGGTGGGCTACGGTTCGCTCGGCCACGGCATGCAAAAGCTGGCCGGGGCGTTTGGCATGAAGGTGCTGATTGCCGAGCACAAAAATGCCGCGACCCCGCGCGAGGCTTACACCGATTTCGACACGGTGATGCGCGAGGCCGATGTGATCTCGCTGCATGCACCGCTGATGCCCGAAACGCGCCACATGATTTCGACGCGCGAATTCGGCCTGATGAAACCCAGCGCGATCCTCATCAATACCGCACGCGGCAATCTGGTCGACGAAGCCGCGCTGGCCCGGGCGCTGACCTCGCAACACATCGCCGGCGCCGGTTTCGACGTGCTGTCGGTGGAGCCGCCGCGCGAAGGCAACCCGCTGCTCGACCTCGACCTGCCCAACTTCATCCTCACCCCGCACATTTCGTGGTCCAGCCGGGAAGCGATGCAGCTTCTCGCCGACCAGCTGATCGACAACATCGAGGCCTTCGTTGCCGGCAGCCCCTGCAACGTCGTGACCTGAGAAGCGGGGAGGATCGGGCAATGAGCGTACGCGTCACCATAGCCGGCCTGCAGATCGCCCAGCCGCTGGTCGATCTGGTGCGCGACGAAATCGCCCCAGGTACCGGCATTTCCAGCGACACCGCCTGGCAGGATTTCGCCGACATCGTGCGCGAGTTGACCCCGCGTAACCGCGCCCTGCTGGCGCGACGCGACGAATTGCAGGCGCGCATCGACGCCTGGCACCTGGAGCGCAAAGGCCGGTCGCACGATGCCGCGGCCTACAAGCGCTATCTCTACGACATCGGCTATCTGCTGCCGGAGGGCGAGGACTTTGTCATCGCCACCGAGCATGTCGACGACGAAATCGCCCGCATCGCCGGCCCGCAACTGGTGGTCCCGCTCAGCAACGCGCGCTACGCGCTGAACGCCGCCAATGCGCGCTGGGGCAGCCTGTTCGACGCGCTCTACGGCACCGATGTTATTTCCGACGAAGATGGCGCCGGCAGGCAAGGCGCGTTCAACCCGTTGCGCGGCGCCAGGGTCATTGCCTTTGCCAAGGCCTTCCTCGACGAGACCGCGCCGCTGGTCGAAGGCAGCTACCTCGATGCCATCGCCTATTCGGTGAAGTCGGGGCAACTCGCGGTCACCCTCTCCAGCGGCGTGCGCACCCGCCTGCGCGACCCCGCCCAGTTCCGGGGCTATCAGGAAAAAGCCGGCGGCATCGCATCGATCCTGCTGCTGCACCATGGGCTGCACATCGAAATCCATTTCAACACCGACCACCCCATCCACGAACTGCACCCCACCGGCATCCGCGACATCTACCTGGAAGCGGCGATCACCACCATCATGGATTGCGAAGACTCGGTCGCCGCAGTGGATGCCGGCGACAAGGTCAAGCTCTATCGCAACTGGCTCGGCTTGATGCAAGGCACGCTCGCCAGCAGTTTCGACAAAGGCGGCAAACCCCAGACCCGCAGCCTCAACCCGGACCGGCGCTACCTCGCACCCGACGGCCGCTATTTCGACATCCCCGGCCGCAGCCTCATGCTGGTGCGCACCGTCGGCCACCTGATGACCACCGACGCCGTGCTGGACGAACACGGCAACGAGGTGCTCGAAGGCCTGGTCGATGGCTTCATCGCCAGCTACTGCGCGCTGCACGACCTGAAAGGCAGCAGCCCGCTCCGCAACAGCCGCGCCGGCAGCGTCTATATCGTCAAACCCAAACAGCACGGCCCCGACGAAGTCGCCTTCACCGTTGATCTGTTCGCGCGCATCGAAAACGTGCTGGAACTGCCGAAGAACACGCTCAAGATCGGCATCATGGACGAGGAACGGCGCACCACGCTCAACCTCAAGGCCTGCATCCGCGCCGCGCGCGAGCGGCTGATTTTCATCAACACCGGTTTCCTCGACCGCACCGGCGACGAGATCCACACCTCGATGGAAGCCGGACCGGTGCTGCGCAAGGGCGACATGAAAACCGCCGTCTGGCTCAAGGCTTACGAAGACTGGAATGTGGACGTGGGGCTGGCCTGCGGCTTGTCCGGGCGGGCACAGATCGGCAAGGGCATGTGGACCATGCCGGACCGCATGGCCGCCATGATGGCAAGCAAACAAGCCCACCCCGAGGCCGGCGCCAACTGCGCCTGGGTGCCCTCGCCCACCGCCGCCACGCTGCACGCCATCCATTACCACCGCGTCGACGTCTTCGCCCGCCAGCAGGCGTTGCGCACACGCACGCGCGCCTCGCTCGACGACCTGCTGACCCTGCCCGTTGCCGCCGTCCCCCAATGGGCGCCGGAAGCCATCCAGAACGAACTCGACAACAACATCCAGGGCCTGCTCGGCTACGTGGTGCGCTGGGTCGACCAGGGCATGGGCGCCTCCAAGGTGCCGGACATCCAGCACATCGGCCTGATGGAAGACCGCGCCACCCTGCGCATCGCCAGCCAGCACATCGCCAACTGGCTGCATCATGGCGTGATCAACGAAACCCAGGTGATGGAAAGCTTGAAGCGCATGGCCCGGCTGGTGGACCAGCAGAATGCCGGCGACCCCAACTACATCAACCTGGCGCCGCACTACATCAGCCTCGCCTTCCAGGCCGCGCAGGACATGATCTTCCACGGCCGGCGCGTGCCCAACGGCTACACCGAACCCACCTTGCATCGGCGGCGGCGGGAGTTCAAGGCTGCCTTGCGTGGGGGGTGAACAAGGGATTAGCCGGGCCTGGGTTTCTTATCCGGCTAACGCTGATGCTGTCGTCTGTTGGCTGCTCGACGGTCGCGGCATACTCGTCGAGAGTCTGTTCTGTGGCGAAGAACAGTCATCCGGTAAGCTAAAGTCATCCGGCTTCAAGCTTTAAGATGATGGGGGTTTGCATTCAATTTATTTCAGGCCCCTTTGATTCACAATGTTGATGCAGCCGGATGGCTGGGGCAAGATGCGGGGATTGATATTTTTGGGGCTTTTCCTACAGCCTCGCTAGCCACCACAAGCCTAGGAGCATCCCTTGTCAAAGCAGCTATCACCCGCCGGAATCATGGCGCTCAAAGAAGCTCTCTGCTCCGTCTACTGGTACAAGTCCGAACTTCGCGGCTTCCTACAACTCTGCTTGGCGAAGCCGGGCCTCCTTAACAACTTCAATTGGGAAAACTACAAACGGCAGATCGCATCCGACGTCGTTGACTATCTCGTCGCAAACCCTTCGGCACACCTCGGCGACTTGACAAAGATTTGCTACGAACTCTGCAAGCTTACGGACTTCTCTCATTTGAAGCCTTTGGATGACGGGCCGCAAAAGGTCGAGAAAGCTCGCAACGCGGTTAACCAACTCAAGCAACTCGTCGAACCGCACCAGGACATCAAGAAGGAACAGGACGACATCAAACACCGGCAAGAACTTGCCGCGAAGAAGCTGCGGGAGAACGCCGCTGTCCGCCAAAAGTTGGAAACGATAAAAAGTCGCTATATGGCTTTGGTCGGATCTGACAACGCGCAAAACAGAGGGTTTGAGCTAGAGCGCGTGATGTATGAGCTCTTCGAGCTATTTGACCTCGACCCAAAAGCATCCTTCAAAAACCTCGGGGAACAAATTGACGGGGCGTTTTCTCTTGAGGGCACTGAGTATCTGTTCGAGGCGAAATGGCAAAAGGAAATGGTCAACAAAGCCGACCTAGCGGTGTTCACAGACAAGGTTAAGACGAAGCTCGAAAACACTCTCGGCATCTTCCTATCTATCAATGGGTTTTCAGCAGATGGGGTCGCCGCACACCAAGCTGGCGGGGCGTCAATACTGCTCGTAGACGGTGGCGACCTTATGGCGGTTTTTGAAGAGCGAATTGACTTCACAAGTCTGCTTCTCCGGAAGAAACGACACGCGGCCCAGACTGGCCAAATCTATCTTAGCTACTACCAGATGGTTGCATCCAGTGGTGGCTAACCCATCATTCCACCGGCCGCTGCGCGATGAAGCCGCGCAGCGGCCGGTGAATTCAAACGTTAGATCTCACAATTCCGCTATGCAAACCGCGCGCTACTCATTCGGCCTCGAGGGCCAATCCCACTTTCTACGCCCGGCAGCTGAAGCCCAGGCAGAGGTCATTGAGCCGTTCTTCGAGAGTGATGGCTGGCAATACGACCGCGAGTATTTCGAACGAGTCCCTGCGCTCTACCGCCGCAAACAGCCGACAGCACTCGGCGGGTTGGAGACTGTTGGAGTAGTCATAGGTTTCATTGGCACCTACTTCCTGAAGAAGATTTTCGATGAGGTCTATGAACGTACGCTAAAGCGCCCTATCGGCGCTCAACTCGACAAGCTGTTCAAGACACTAGAAGTGCCAGCGGGAAAGTCCATCGAGTATCGCGACATCATCTATTTCGAGGATATCGACCTTGTTGTAGTCATACGTGCAATTGCGAGCAAAGACTCCACGCACGGCCTTCAGCATCAGGTTATGCAAGCACATCGGGTAGCCCACCACTACATCGATCAGTACGGGCGTAGGGCACCAATCCACTGTCACAAAATTATCGAAGGGCAAGTTGCGATAGAGCCGGAGCTGTTCTCTACGCTAGAAGAAATAAAACAGCATGATCGAGCGGAACTCAGGACGACCGTACGCAAATGAGATCTAACCCTTCCATCAAGCGGACATCCAAAAAGCTGCGCTTTTTGTCTGGCGCTTATGTCAAACGTTGAAGGCTGCTTAGGTACAGATACCGGACATCCGCATAGAACACTGTGAAGGACTGTTCCTAGCCGACTCGCGACAAACATTCCGCACCCCCCAAAGCGCTCACCCCTCCCCCGCCTCCTCATCCAGCTTGCGCAGATGCGCCAGCTTCTCGCCGATCTTGCCTTCGAGTCCGCGCGGGGTAGGCTGGTAAAACTGCTGTTCCTGAATGTCATCGGGAAAATAGCGTTCGCCGGCGGCGTAGGCTTCGGGCTCGTCGTGGGCGTAGCGGTAGGCGCGGCCGTAGCCGAGTTCCTTCATCAGCTTGGTGGGAGCGTTGCGCAGGTGGATGGGCACGTCGCTGGAGGGATTGGCCTGGACGAACGCACGCGCGGCGTTGTAGGCCATGTAGGCGGCGTTGCTCTTGGGCGCGCAGGCCAGATACAAACAAGCCTCGGCCAGCGCCAGTTCGCCTTCTGGGCTGCCGAGGCGTTCGTAAGTTTCGACGGCATCGAGCGTGAGACCAAGGGCGCGCGGGTCGGCCAGGCCGATGTCTTCGCTCGCCATGCGAATGAGCCGCCGCCCGAGATAGCGCGGGTCGGCGCCGCCGTCGAGCATGCGCACCAGCCAGTAGAGCGATGCATCAGGATCGCTGCCGCGCACGCTTTTGTGCAGCGCGGAAATCTGATCGTAAAACGCTTCACCGCCCTTGTCGAAGCGGCGCATCGATTGCGCCAGCGCGTTTTCGACAAAGGCGGTGTCGATTGCTTCAACCTGCGCGGTGCGGGCGGCGGTATCGAGTTGTTCCAGCAGGTTGAGCAGCTTGCGGGCGTCGCCGTCGGCGTAGGCGGCGAGCATGGGGCCGACGCCTTCCATCAGTTTCAACTGCGGCAGTTCCTGCAGGGCGCGCTGCATCAGCTGGCCCAGTTCGTCGAGCGTCAGCGATTTCAGCACATAGACCTGGGCGCGCGACAACAGCGCGCCGACGACTTCGAACGAGGGGTTTTCGGTGGTGGCGCCGATGAAGGTGAACAACCCGGATTCGACATGCGGCAAAAACGCATCCTGCTGCGCCTTATTGAAGCGATGTACTTCGTCCACAAACAAAATGGTGGTGCGGCCCATCGACTGGTTCATGCGCGCGCGCTCGACCGCTTCGCGGATGTCCTTCACGCCGGAAAGCACGGCGGAAATGGCGATGAAGTCGGCGCCGAAGGCCTCGGCGGTGAGCCGCGCCAGCGTGGTCTTGCCGACGCCCGGCGGCCCCCACAGGATCATCGAGTGCAACTTGCCGGAATCGAAGGCCAGCTTGAGCGGCTTGCCC
Source organism: Thiobacillus sp. (assembly GCA_018780025.1). Classification (GTDB taxonomy): domain Bacteria; phylum Pseudomonadota; class Gammaproteobacteria; order Burkholderiales; family Thiobacillaceae; genus Thiobacillus. The sequence continues at coordinate 7,382 of JADMKH010000063.1, read as the reverse complement.
GGCCCCAATAAATGCGTCTGGCCGACCACCTCGGCCAGGGTGTGGGGGCGCAGGCACTCGGCCAGCGGCGCCCCGGCATCGCGCTTTTGGCCCGCTGCGCGCGACTCGGGCGCGGCCTGAAACAGGTCGTCAGTCGCCAATGATGTCTGCGCCTTTAGGCGGCGTGAACTTGAAGCGCGATGCAGGAATGGAAGGATTGCGCACAAAGCGCGTCAGCTTGAGCGTGGTGCGCTGGCCGAAGAAATCGAACAACTCCATCTGCACCAGGTCGTCGCCCTTGAAGCCCATGCGGATACGCTCGAAGGTGGTGTCGCGATTTTTCGGCGTGGCTTCCAGCCATTCAAGACCGTCGCTGTCGGCGGCATTTTTCAGGTTGAAGTATTTTTCGATGGAATTGTCGCCCGCCAACAAGGCCGCGGGGGTGCCGGCGATGACCTCGCCCAGCGGCTTGACCGTGACCTGATCCAGATCGATGTCGTGCAGCCACAGTTTGACGCCATCGCCCACGATCACCTGCTCGTAGGGTTTGGAATAATCCCAGCGGAATTTTCCGGGGCGGGCAAACGCCATTTTTCCGCTGGCCTGCTGGGACACGCGGCCCGCCTTGTCGACCACGGTTTGGCTGAAGTCGGCTTCGGCGGTTTTGGCCTCGGCAATAAACGCCTTGAGGCGATCGACGCCGCCGGCGTGGGCCAGCAACGGCAGCGCGAGTGCGCAAGCCACAATAAACTGTTTCAAGGATGCTTCTCCAAAAAAGGGGGGCTGCTTGTCAGGCGGCCAAAACCGCGCGGGGTTCCCGCGTCCCAAACAAAACCGCCCTGCACTATAACGTCAGGGCAGCAAACGGCGAAGCCTGTTGACCCGAAAAACGCATGCCTGAGGCCGTCTTGCAGGTTCGGCTAATCGGCTGCGGCGGCGTATCAGGCTCAACAATTTCCCGCGCAGAAACGACATCCCGCAGGGCGTCGCCTGCGGACAAAATGGCGGAAGGGAATGGGAGTCGAACCCACCCGGGAGCGACTGACGCCCCCAACCGGATTTGAAATCCGGCCGCACCACCAGGCACGCTTCCCTTCCAGTTCAAACGGCATGTTCCGCCCTGCCGAACATGTCCAGATTGCGCAGTCGATGGGCTTCGCGCACGCGGCGCGTAAAGCCCACCCGGTCGAAAAACTCCAGCACCTGGATTGCGCGCTTGCGGCCGAGGCCGGTGCGGTCGCGAAATTCGGCCGCGCGCGTCTCGCCTGCCCCGCTTTCCAGTTCTTGCACCACCGCCGCCAGTTGGGCGATGGTTTCCGGCAGATAAAACAGGTCGCGCACCACCTGGTACAGCTTGCCCTGGCGCGCCAGTTTCTGCAGCAGGCGGCGCATGGACGTTTCGTCGCGCGCCGCGAGCCGGGCCAGGTCGCGCACCTGTGCGACCGCAAATGACGCTTCGGCCAGCCACGGGCGGATGCGCTGGTAAAAGGCTTCTTCCTCCTGCGTGAGGGTGATGCGATGTGTCGGCAGATGCAGCCACGAGCCGCTGCGTTGCAGCGTGCCGTCCGCCAACAGTTCATCGGTCAGGGCAGCAAATGCGGCGGCCGGCAGACGCGGCAAAAACATGCGTCGTGCCCGCGCGGAATCAGGCCCCAGTTCGTCGGGAAACTGTTCGTGAAAACCGGCCAGATCAGCGCGCAGTTTTTCCTGCAGGCTGCGCCAGTGCAGGCCGGAAAACGCCCAGTTCCCACTGCTGGCGTGGACGCGCATGCTGTCGGGCGGCAAGGCCTCGGCCAGCGCGTCGCGGTTCCAGTGCACAGCCAGCTTGTCCAGGTCCAGCCCCTGGATTTCCAGAAGGCGGGCCAGGCGCTGTGGTGTATCCGGGATTTGCAGCGCGGCCAGCTCGGCCAGGCGCAGCGGCGTTTTGCGTTTGCGCGCCGGGCCATCCGGGTCCAGCACCTGGCCGCCGCCCAGGGTATGGCGCGCGTCGGCGTCCCGCAGAATGAAGCGGTCGCCATGGAGCGCGCCGATGGGGCGGGCGGCGACCAACTGGGCAAGCGCGGTGTGGCCCGGCGCCAGGGTCTCGCTTTCCAGCAGGGCGACCCGGGCCATGACATGGGCCGCCCCCAGGTGCAGATGAACCGGCGCCCAGTGCGGCAAGGCAGCGGGCGCCTGCGGAGAAAGCGTCAGCTGCACGTCGAAGCGTGCGGTCGGTGCATGCAGGCGGGGCGTGACGATCCAGTCGCCGCGCTGGATTTCGTTCTTGCCCACGCCGCCCAGATTGAGCGCGCAACGCTGGCCGGCACGGCCTTCCTGCGCCGGCCGGTTCATCACATGCAGGCTGCGCAGGCGCACGGGTTTGTCGGCCGGGGTCACTACCAGCTCGTCGCCCACCCGCACGCTGCCGGCAAACACGGTGCCGGTGACGATGGTGCCTGCGCCTTTCAGGGTGAAACTGCGGTCGACTGCCAGGCGAAAGCCACCCTCGCCCTGTGCCTGCGGCATCGCTTGCGCAGCTTGGTGCAGGTGGGCGCGCAGGGCATCGATGCCCTGCCCGTCCGTCGCCGACACTGCAAACAGCGGCATGCCGGCGAGCGCGGTGTCGGCCAGCAGCCGATGCAAATCGCGCTCGGCCTCGGCGATGCGCGCAGGCTCGACGCGGTCGATTTTGGTCAGCGCCACTGCGCCCTGTTTGATGCCCAGCAGGTCGAGAATATTCAGGTGCTCGCGCGTCTGCGGCATCACGCCATCGTCCGCCGCCACCACCAGCAGGGCGAAGTCGATGCCCGCCGCGCCGGCCAGCATGGTGTGGATGAAGCGTTCGTGGCCGGGCACATCGATGAAACCCAGCACGCCGCCATCGGCCAGCGGCTGGTAGGCGTAGCCCAGCTCGATGGAAATGCCGCGCAGTTTTTCCGCTTCGAGGCGATCGGTGTCCACGCCGGTGAGCGCATGCACCAGCGTAGTCTTGCCGTGGTCGACGTGCCCGGCGGTGCCGACAATCATGGCGCGCTGGTTTCCCGGGAGGTGATCCTGTAACTGAAGGTGGCCGGGTCCAGGCTGTCCAGCAGGCCGGTGGCGGTTTCCCCCTGCGGATACATGAGGAAAGGCACCGTGACATTGCGCGAGCCGGGCAGCGGCAGATCGTGTGCGGTGTTGTAGGCCAGCCAGTTCATTTCCCAGGCGCCGAACAGGCGCTTGCGCACGTCGATCACCCTTGCATCGGTGAGGCCGAGGCTGCCGGGCGGCTCCTCCAGCACCACCTTGCGCACGTCGGCGGGGTCCACCGGTACCCAGCCATGCCCGGCCAGCCACACCTCGGCGCGACAGTGCTGCGCGCGGCTGATGTCGCCGCTCTTGCCCAGGCTCGCGTAGCCGAAGCGCGAATCCGCCACCCTGATGCCATAAACGTCGCGCGCCGGCAAACCGGCCGCGCGCGCCAGCCCGACATACAATGCGTTGAGGTCGGCGCATTTGCCCGACAGGTCGCCGGTAATCAGCATGGTGCGGATATCGCCGAGACCGCAGCCGCGCGTCTGGGGATTGCGAAAAGTGTTGTCCACCACCCACTCGTAAATGGCGCGCGCCTTGGCCTGATCGGTTGGAGCGTCGCGGGCGATGTCGAGCGCGGTCCGTTTGACGACGCCATCGATGGGCAGCAGCCTGGTGGCCCGGGTATAGCGACGGCGATCCGCACGCGACAGCGGCGCCACCTGGACAGGATGGGTCAGGTCAATAGCGCGGTCGCGCGTGGCGACGCGGCTCGTCACCTCCAGCACGGGAACCTCGCCGGCTGCCCATTCCGCATAGAGCATTTCAGCGCCATATTCCGGGTTGCGCAGCAGCCGGGCATGCGCAGCGTTGCCTTGCCACACATTGCCCATGGGCCGGATCCAGTCATCTTCCTGCATCGAAGGCAGCGGCAGCCATATCCGGGTCGCGCCTTCCGGCTTGAGCACTTCCACCCGCAAGGTGACTTCAAACGTTCGCCAGCCGCTTTCCGGCGATGGGCTGAACGCCGCCATGCCCCGACTGGATGGCCACATCACGCCCGCAGCCACAGCAGCGGAAGTCAGCAGGAATTTGCGTCGTTGCATGTAAGCCCCTTCTCTCGAATCGTTATGCGGCCAGCTTGACAAGCTGACCCAGAAAATCTGCTTCGTCCGCCGCGCCCATACAGCGCAGGTCAAGACGCAGCGCGCCCTCCGCGATGCGACCGATCACCGGCACCGGCAACCCGCGCAGCGCCGCCTCGATAGCGTGCAACACGCCGCTTTTGCGGGTGGTGGGCCGCACTGCCAGCGCACAGCTTTCCAGCCGGTCGACCGGCAGCGAGCCGCTGCCGATCTGCGACAGCGCGGGTTCGGTGGCCACGCTTACCGGCCACGCAGCGAGTGCCAGTTGCAGGGCGGGCAACAGGCGCTCGGCCTGCGCCTGGATCTCGGCGCGCGGACGGATGAGCAACTGCAAAGTAGTGAGGCGTTCGGCCAGGCGGTCGGGGTCGCGATACAGGCGCAGCACCGCCTCCAGCGCCGCCAGAGTGAGTTTGCCAACGCGCATCGCGCGCTTGAGCGGGTTGTTCTTGATGCGCTGGATCAGCTCGCGGCGCCCTACCAGAATGCCGGCTTGCGGTCCGCCCAGCAGCTTGTCTCCGCTGAAGCAAACGAGGTCGGCACCGGCCGCCAGCGATGCCTGCGGCGGCGGCTCGTGCGGCAGGCCGAAGCGCGTCAGGTCGGTGAGCGTGCCGCTGCCGAGGTCGATCACGAAGGGCAGTTCATGCGCATGTGCGAGCTGCGCCAGTTCGATTTCCGCCACGCTGGCGGTAAAGCCGTGGATGGCATAGTTGCTGGTGTGCACCTTCATCAGCATGGCGCTGCGCGGGCCGATGGCCTCAGCGAAGTCGCGCAGGTGGGTGCGGTTGGTGGTGCCCACCTCGACCAGTCTGGCGCCAGCGCGGCTCATGATGTCCGGCACGCGGAAGGCGCCGCCGATTTCCACCAGTTCGCCGCGCGAGACGATCACCTGTTTGCGCATCGCCAGCGTGTTGAGCAGCAGGAACACCGCCGCCGCATTGTTGTTGACCACGGTGGCGGCCTCGGCGCCGGTGAGTTCGCACAGCAGGTCGTTGACGAGGTCGTCGCGGTCGCCGCGCCCGCCGCTCGCCAGGTCGTATTCCAGCGCGCAGGGGTGCCGCGCCGCCATGACCAGGGCATCCACCGCCTCGTCCGGCAGCGGCGCGCGGCCGAGGTTGGTGTGCAGCACGGTGCCGGTGAGGTTGAATACCCGTTTCAGGCGGGGCGCGTGGTGCTGCGCCAGATGCGCGGCGAGACGGAACGCCAGCGCAGGTTCGGTGTAGTCCACCAGTTCGCCGCTGCGCGCGGCCTGGCGGGCGCTGTCGAGCACCATGCGCGCCCCGGCGAGCACCGGTTCGCGGCCATATTCGGCGATCAGGGGGGCGACCGCAGTCCAGTTGAGGACGCGATCGATCGAGGGCGGACGAGGGGGGGCGCTATGCACGATAGACAATCCCTTTGCAGTTGATGGGTTAGCGGCTTGAAGCAGTAAAGGGTTCTTCTACGGATGACCCTGAATCAGATACCAGTTGACCCCGCTGCGGGCAAAACCCGCCTCGTCCATGAGCAGATCGAGCGTCAGGCTGGCGAGGTCGTCGGCTACCGGATCGGCCAGCGGATCCTTGTCCTGGTGGACGATTTTCAGGTAGGTCCGGCACTCCGGGCAGCTCTCGGCGCGCACCACGTTGTCGCCGCCCTCCAGATAATGGTAAGTGACGCCGCGGGTGTTGTCGCAGTTGCTGCACTTGGCCCGCACCACGTGCCATTCCGAACTGCACAGTGCGCAATGCAGGTAGCGCAGGCCGTTTTCGGCGCCGCCGATGCGCACCACCGAACTGACCGGATGCGAACCGCATACCGGGCACAGGTTGGGATGCTCGGGCCGCGCCACCTGGGCGGGATCGAGCTGACGGGCGAGATGGGTCCAGTGCACCTGCAGGGCGGCACCGATCAGCGGCGCCACGGCAGCATCCAGATGTTGCGTGTCGCCCTCGAACAGCCGCGCGGCCTGCTCGTCCAGCCAGGCATCCTGGCCTTGCAGAATCGGGCGCAGCGCGGCCTGGCCGGCCGCGGGCAAGGCCGGCTGAACCGCCCGGGCCAGGTGTCGGGCGATGTCACGCCAGCCGGACGGCTTTGCCAACCCCGCCGGGCCCAGCGGCGGCATGCGGTATTCGCGGCATTGCGCCAGCCGCTCGGGCGTGGGCAGTCTCGCCTCGGGGCCGGCCGTCAGGCATTCATGCTGCGCCCGCGCAAGCCGGGCGACAAAGCGCAGGTAATCCCCTAGGGTATGCTGCCCGGCCAATTGCTCCAGCCGCCGGGCGCGGGCAAGAAACAGATCGGCGGGCGGCAGGCGCAGTTCGGGAATACTGCCGGCCGCCGCTTCGATCTGGCCGGGTTGCAGGAGGGTCGTTGGCATGCGCTGGATGATGTCCTTGTGGTGTGGGCGTCAGTCAAAAATTATTTGCCGGTCATCTCGCGGTACCAGGCGCGGTGATGATGTTTGGCCCAGGCGCCGGAAACCGTGCCCCGCGTCATCGCCCGCAGCGTACCCTTGACCCAGATGACCGCATAGATGTGCACGATGATGCCGAGGAGGATGATCCAGGCCGCCAGGGCATGCACGACGACTGCCACGCGTTGCAATCCGACCGGCAGGAAAGGCGCGAACCAGGGCTGCCAGATGACCACGCCCGAGATCAGCAACAGCGGAATGCTCACCACCATGGTCCAGAACAGGTACTTCTGCCCGGCATTGTATTTGCCCGGTTCGGGCAGGTTGTCGTCGCGATTGTGCATCACATCTCCCATGCGCTTCGACCACTGCCGGTCTGCCGGCGTGATCCGGTTCAGGCGCCAGAAACCTGCTGCCAGCACGACGAAAAACACAAACATCACCACGCCGATGAAGGGATGCAGGATGCGCGTCCAGGGGCCGCCACCGAATAAATGAACCAGAAAGTAAAAAGCCGGGTGGAATAGCGCCAGCCCCGACAGCGCGGCAAGCACGAAGACAATGGCCACGATCCAGTGATTGCTGCGTTCCGTGGTGGTGTAACGCTTGATTGAAGTGTGCATGATCGTTCCTCAGATGTTGGGAGAAGAAAAACGGGCGGGTTCAATCCACCTCCTCTTCCTCCACCTCCTTGGGGCCTACCGTGACGAAATGAAAAAAGCCTGCCAGCACGGCCAGCCCGATGCCGAAACTCATCAACGGCTTGGTGATGCCTTTCCACAGGCTGACCAGCGGACTCACGCTCGGATCTTTGGGCAGATTCGCATACAGTTCGGGCTGGTCGCCATGTTGCAGCACGTACATCACGTGGGTGCCGC